>NZ_KV793472.1:26917-63447 GCF_001808475.1 Klebsiella sp. HMSC09D12
AAGGCGCGTCAAGCGCCGCCTCCGGGGAACAGCGTGCAACACCGCCTCCGTTTTTTTCCCGGCTCGCGCTGCGCTCAGCCGGGCTACAGGTTCACAGCCGTCTGCGAGCCAGGTAGCCCGGACAAGGCGCGTCAAGCGCCGCCTCCGGGAAATAGCGCGCGGCACTGCCTTTGAAAACAGACAACCGCGCCACACCTGTATAAAATCCCAGCATTACTCGGTGAACCAGGCTATAATCAGGCCTGGTTTTTACTGATGAGAGCACGGCGTGACGCAGCCACGAGAAGGTTTTTTACTGACCCGTCACTGGCGGGATACCCCGCAGGGCACCGAACTGACTTTCTGGCTGGCGACCGATGACGGCCCGCTTGAGGTCACGCTGCCGCCCCAGGAGTCCGTGGCGTTTATCCCTGAATCCCAGCGCGCGCAGGTTGAACGCCTGCTGCAGGGGGAAAACGGCCATCGCCTTGCCCCGCTCAGCCTGAAAGATTTTCATCGCCAGCCGGTTTTTGGCCTTTACTGCCGCGCTCACCGCCAGCTGATGCGGCTGGAAAAAAAGCTGCGCGAAAACGGCGTCACGGTTTATGAAGGCGACGTTCGCCCGCCGGAGCGCTATCTGATGGAGCGCTTTATCACCGCCCCGGTGTGGGTTGAAGGCGAGTCGCGCGGCCAGCAGCTGGTCAACGCCCGGATGAAGCCCAATCCCCACTACCGCCCGCCGCTAAAATGGGTTTCGCTGGATATTGAAACCAGCCGCCACGGCGAGCTCTACTGCATCGGTCTTGAAGGCTGCGGCCAGCGGGTTGTCTATATGCTCGGGCCGGAGCCCGCCTCGCCCCCTGCCGTCAACTTCCAGCTAGAGTACGTCGCCAGCCGCCCGCTGCTGCTGGAAAAGCTTAACGCCTGGTTTGCCGCTCACGACCCGGACGTGCTGATCGGCTGGAACGTGGTGCAGTTCGATTTACGCGTCCTGCAAAAGCACGCCGAGCGCTATCGCATCCCGCTGCTGCTCGGGCGCGGCAACAGCGAACTGGAGTGGCGCGAACACGGTTTTAAGAATGGCGTCTTCTTTGCTCAGGCCAACGGCCGCCTGATTATCGACGGCATTGAGGCGCTGAAATCCGCGTTCTGGAACTTCTCCTCTTTTGCGCTGGAATCGGTCGCCCGCGAGCTGCTCGGCGAGGGCAAAGCCATTGATAATCCCTGGGATCGGATGGATGAAATCGACCGCCGTTTTCACCAGGATAAACCGGCGCTGGCCACCTACAACCTGCAGGACTGCGAGCTGGTCACCCGCATCTTCCATAAAACCGAGATCATGCCGTTTTTGCTGGAGCGCGCGACGGTCAACGGCCTGCCTGCGGATCGCCACGGTGGTTCGGTCGCCGCCTTCAGCCACCTCTATTTTCCACGCATGCACCGGCTCGGCTACGTCGCACCGAACTTCGGAGAAGTGCCGCCGCAGGCCAGCCCTGGCGGCTACGTAATGGATTCACGCCCCGGTCTGTACGACTCTGTGCTGGTGCTGGACTACAAAAGCCTGTACCCGTCGATTATCCGCACCTTCCTGATCGACCCGGTGGGGCTGGTTGAAGGTCTGGCGCAGCCCGATGACGCTCACAGCACCGAAGGCTTTCTCGGCGCGCGCTTCTCGCGAGATAAGCACTGCCTGCCGGGGATTGTCGGGCAGATCTGGCACGGGCGCGACGAAGCCAAGCTGCATAAAAACAAACCGCTGTCGCAGGCGCTGAAGATCATTATGAACGCCTTCTACGGCGTGCTCGGCACCAGCGCCTGCCGCTTTTTCGATCCGCGCCTGGCCTCTTCCATTACCATGCGCGGTCACGCGATTATGCGCCAGACCAAAGCGCTGATTGAATCCCAGGGCTATGACGTTATCTACGGCGATACCGACTCCACCTTCGTGTGGCTCAAGCGGGCCCACAGCGAAGAGGAAGCTGGCGCTATCGGTCGGTCGCTGGTGGCCTTCGTCAACGAATGGTGGGCGACGGAGCTGGGCAAAGAGGGGCTCGCCAGCACCCTGGAGCTGGAGTTTGAAACCCACTTCTGCCGCTTTCTCATGCCTACCATTCGCGGCGCGGATACCGGCAGTAAAAAGCGCTACGCCGGGATGATTCAGGAAGGCAGCGAGCAGCGCATGGTGTTTAAAGGCCTTGAGACGGTACGCACCGACTGGACGCCGCTGGCCCAGCAATTTCAGCAGGAGCTTTATCTACGCATTTTCCGCCATCAGCCCTATCGCGACTATGTGCGCGAAACCATTGATAAGCTGATGAACGGCGAGCTTGACGATCGACTGGTCTATCGCAAACGCCTGCGCCGTCCGCTGGCGGAGTATCAGCGCAACGTGCCGCCGCACGTGCGCGCGGCGCGGCTGGCTGATGAGCACAACGTTCGGCTGGGTAGACCGCAGCAGTATCAGCAGCGCGGCAGCATTAAATACGTCTGGACTACCGGCGGGCCGGAACCAGTGGATTATCAGCAGTCGCCGCTGGATTATGAGCACTATCTCTCTAAGCAATTAGAGCCTGTCGCCGAAGGAATACTTCCCTTTGTCGACGACGATTTTGCTACAATAGTGACGGGGCAACTGGGGCTATTTTGATTTTTTCTCACTCGTTCCGTCAGCACAAAAGCCGCAAAATGAAGGGTGAGGAGGACGTGACGAACGTTCCGCCATCCAGTAATATAGCGCCCTTTCCATTCCTGGACCCAATTTTGACGCATCTCCGATTCTCCATGGAGATGATCAACTATTGCCTGCAATTAAAGAACTAAAGAGCCGAACATATATGCCTTTTACACTTGGTCAACGCTGGATTAGCGACACAGAGAGCGAACTGGGATTAGGGACGGTCGTTGCGCTGGACGCGCGCATGGTGACCCTGCTTTTCCCCGCCATCGGCGAAAACCGTCTGTACGCACGCAACGACTCCCCGATCACCCGCGTGATGTTTAACCCGGGCGACACCATCACCAGCCATGAAGGCTGGCAACTCCAGGTTGACGAAGTTAATGAAGAGAACGGCCTGCTGGCCTACACCGGCACCCGACTCGACACCCAGGAAGCCAACGTTACCCTGCGTGAAGTGCTGCTCGACAGCAAGCTGGTTTTCAGCAAACCGCAGGACCGTCTGTTCGCCGGACAGATTGACCGTATGGATCGTTTTGCCCTGCGCTATCGCGCGCGCAAATTCCAGAGCGAACAGTACCGCATGCCGTGGAGCGGCCTGCGCGGTCAGCGCACCAGCCTGATCCCGCATCAGCTGAATATCGCTCATGACGTTGGCCGCCGCCATGCGCCGCGCGTCCTGCTGGCGGACGAAGTGGGTCTGGGTAAAACCATCGAAGCCGGGATGATCCTGCATCAGCAGCTGCTCTCCGGCGCCGCCGAACGCGTACTGATTGTCGTTCCGGAAACCCTGCAGCACCAGTGGCTGGTGGAAATGCTGCGCCGCTTTAACCTGCGCTTCTCGCTGTTTGACGATGAGCGCTATGCCGAAGCGCAGCACGATGCAATTAACCCGTTTGAAACCGAACAGCTGGTGATCTGTTCGCTGGATTTCGTACGCCGCAGCAAGCAGCGTCTGGAACACCTGTGCGAAGCGGAGTGGGATCTGATGGTCGTTGATGAAGCGCACCACCTGGTCTGGAGCGAAGACGCCCCGAGCCGGGAATATCAGGCGATTGAACAGCTGGCCGAATGCGTGCCGGGCATTCTGCTGCTCACCGCGACGCCGGAGCAGCTGGGAATGGAGAGCCATTTCGCCCGTCTGCGCCTGCTCGACCCCAACCGTTTCCACGACTTCGCCCAGTTTGTTGAAGAGCAGCAGAACTACCGTCCGGTTGCCGACGCCGTCGCCCTGCTGCTGGCCGGCAATAAGCTGAACGACGCCGAGCTGAACGCGCTGAGCGATCTGATCGGCGAACAGGATATCGAGCCGTTATTGCAGGCCGCCAACAGCGATCGCGATGATGCCCAGGCCGCTCGTCAGGAGCTGGTGTCAATGCTGATGGACCGCCACGGTACCAGCCGCGTGCTGTTCCGCAATACCCGTAACGGCGTCAAAGGCTTTCCGAAACGCGAGCTGCATACGATTCGTCTGCCGCTGCCGACCCAGTACCAGACGGCCATCAAGGTTTCCGGCATTATGGGTGCCCGCAAAACGGCCGAAGAGCGCGCCCGCGACATGCTCTATCCGGAGCAGATTTATCAGGAATTTGAAGGCGATACCGGTACCTGGTGGAACTTTGACCCGCGCGTTGAATGGCTGATGGGCCATCTCACCAGCCACCGCTCGCAGAAAGTGCTGGTGATCTGCGCTAAAGCGGCCACCGCGCTGCAGCTGGAGCAGGTTCTGCGCGAGCGCGAAGGCATCCGTGCAGCGGTGTTCCACGAAGGGATGTCAATTATCGAACGCGACCGCGCCGCCGCCTGGTTCGCCGAGGAAGATACCGGCGCTCAGGTGCTGCTGTGTTCTGAAATCGGCTCGGAAGGCCGCAACTTCCAGTTCGCCAGCAACCTGGTGATGTTCGACCTGCCGTTCAACCCGGATCTGCTGGAGCAGCGTATCGGTCGTCTTGACCGTATCGGCCAGGCCCACGATATTCAGATCCACGTTCCGTATCTGGAAAGAACCGCCCAGTCGGTGCTGGTGCGCTGGTATCACGAAGGTCTGGACGCGTTCGAGCACACCTGCCCGACCGGCCGTACCGTTTACGACAGCGTGCATAATGAACTGATTAACTATCTCGCCGCGCCGGAAAATACCGACGGCTTCGACGACCTGATCAAAGCCTGCCGCCAGCAGCATGAAGCGCTGAAAGCGCAGCTGGAACAGGGCCGAGATCGTCTGCTGGAGATCCACTCCAACGGCGGAGAAAAAGCCCAGCAGCTTGCGGAAAGCATTGAAGAACAGGATGACGACACCAGCCTGATCGCTTTCTCCATGAACCTGTTCGATATCGTCGGCATCAACCAGGACGACCGTGGTGAAAACCTGATTGTCCTGACCCCCTCCGACCATATGCTGGTACCGGACTTCCCTGGCCTGCCGGAAGATGGCTGCACCATTACCTTTGAGCGTGACGTCGCCCTGTCCCGCGAAGACGCGCAGTTCATCACCTGGGAGCATCCGCTGATTATCAACGGTCTGGATCTGATCCTCTCCGGCGATACCGGCAGCAGCACCATCTCGCTGCTGAAGAACAAAGCGCTGCCGGTAGGTACCCTGCTGCTGGAGCTGATTTACGTCGTTGAGGCCCAGGCGCCGAAGCATCTGCAGCTCAACCGCTTCCTGCCGCCGACGCCGGTGCGCATGCTGCTCGACAAAAACGGCAACAACCTTGCCGGTCAGGTGGAGTTCGAAAGCTTTAACCGTCAGCTGAGCGCGGTAAACCGCCACACCGGCAGCAAGCTGGTCAACGCCGTCCAGCAGGACGTCCACGCCATTTTGCAGCAGGGCGAAGGCCAGGTGGCCAAAGCGGCCCAGGCCCTGATCGACGCCGCACGTCAAGAAGCCGACGATAAGCTGTCGGCCGAACTGTCGCGCCTTGAAGCGCTGCGCGCCGTTAACCCGAACATCCGCGATGATGAACTGGCGGCTATCGAGAGCAACCGTCAACAGGTCATGGACGCGCTGGCGCAGGCGGGCTGGCGCCTGGATGCGCTGCGCTTAATCGTGGTCACCCACCAGTAACGGAACGCGAATATGGCGATGGAAAACTACAATCCGCCGCAGGATCCCTGGCTGGTTATCCTCTACCAGGATGAGCACATTATGGTGGTCAACAAGCCAAGCGGCCTGTTGTCCGTACCGGGCCGGCTGGCTGAGCACAAGGACAGCGTGATGACGCGCATTCAGCGCGATTTCCCGCAGGCCGAGTCGGTGCACCGGCTGGATATGGCGACCAGCGGCGTGATTGTGGTAGCCCTGACCAAAGCGGCAGAGCGCGAGCTTAAGCGGCAGTTCCGCGAACGCGAGCCGAAAAAGCAGTACGTCGCCCGCGTCTGGGGGCACCCGGAAAAAGCCGAGGGTCTGGTGGATTTACCGCTGATTTGCGACTGGCCGAACCGGCCAAAGCAGAAGGTGTGTTACGAAACCGGCAAAGCGGCGCAAACCGAGTATGAAGTGCTGGAGTTCGCGACGGACAACACCGCCCGCGTGCGCCTGAAGCCGATTACCGGGCGTTCGCATCAGCTGCGCGTGCATATGCTGGCGCTGGGCCATCCGATTCTTGGCGACCGCTTTTATGCGTCGCCGGAAGCGCTGGCCATGGCGCCGCGTCTGCTGCTGCACGCTGAAACCCTGACCATCACCCATCCGTCATTCGGTAATACGATGACGTTCCGCGCGCCGATCGACTTCTGATCGTTCAAATCTGTCCCGGGTCTTGCCGCCAGCGGCATACCCGGGCAATTCCTCGCTCATCATCGCAGCGGAACACCGACGTTAGTCGCGGGCAAACCACGCATCAATCATCTGCTCAACGCGGGCGACAACCTCCCCGGTGTCATGACGGCGGCTGCGCGCGCAGGCGTGCGCAGGTTCATCGCACAGCAGGCAGCGGCGCTGGTTTTCCCCCATAGACTAACGGCCAACCAGGCCATCTTTCGGGCAAATAACGTCGATATCCCACAGGCGGCCCAGCGGATGGGTATGCTCAAGATCGGTACAGAAGGCTTTGATTTCACTGGCGGCGTGATCGACGCACCACAGCGCTTCCGGACCGGTCGGCAGCCACAGCACCTGGCGATCCAGCGTCTGCCAGCGGTGTTTCCACAGCATCTGATCGCAGGCCTGCAGCGCTACGCCCATCATATTACGGTAGCGAATGCTGTCTTTCACCGCGCCCGGGGTCACCAGGGTCAGCGAAATCACCGGCCGCTGATAATGGGCTAACCAGTCGGCCTGACGCGCGGCGCGCTGCTCTTTCGCCGCCAGCAGCGCTTCCATGCTTACGCCCTCACGGGCGAGAGTATCCACTGACATTTGTTTCTCTCCTCACTCAATTACAGGCAGCGGACAGGCTGCCGTCGCAGTCGCGAATAATGGCGCTGATTGTATCGCTAAACGATCCCTGTTTTGGAGACGGGGCGCAGATATTTTCTGCGCCATTTAGCACGAAAAAGCAGACTTAGCGGTTATAAAAAAGTTAAATCAGGCCAGAAAGTGACTGAGGAACAGCAGACCCAGCGAAACATTAATCGCGCCGCCGATCCTGGTTGCGATCTGCGCGAACGGCATCAGGTTCATGCGGTTGCCGGAGGTCAGTATCGCCACGTCGCCGGTACCGCCCTGACCGCTCTGGCAGCAGGAGACAATCGCCACGTCAATCGGGTACATGCCAATCTTTTTGCCGACCAGGAAACCGGTCGCCACCAGCGCCGTTACGGTGCTGATAATCACCAGCAAATTGGTTACGGTAAACGCGTTGACCAGCTCCTGCCACGGGGTGATCGCCACGCCGACGGCAAACAGAATCGGATAGGTAACCGCCGTGCGGAAGAACTTATACACCATCTGCGATCCCTCCTGCAGGCGCGGAGAGACGCCGTTCACCAGCTTCAGCAGCACCGCGAGGAACAGCATGCCCACCGGCGCGGGCAGGCCGATGGTCTTCTGCCCCAGCATGCCCAGCATATAGAGCAGCACCGCCAGCAGCGCGCCGGAGGCCAGCGTCGTTACGTCCATTTTGCCCTCGACGGGCGTTTCGCGATGCGTCTCGTTGCGGCGGTTCGGCATCAGCTGTCCCTCACCGGTCAAATGCGGAAAACGCTTGCCCAGCTGATTTAAACAGCCGGAGATAACAATCGCCGTCAGGCTGCCCAGCATCACCATCGGCAGAACGCGCCCAAGCGCCACGCCCTGATCCATATGCATCAGCGCGGCGTAGCCAATCGACAGCGGGATCGCTCCCTCGCCGACGCCGCCGGCCATGATCGGCAGGACGATAAAGAAGAACACCTGGAACGGCTCCAGCCCTAGCGCGGTACCGACGCCGACGCCAACGACCATGCCGACGATTTCTCCGCACAGCATCGGGAAGAAAATCCGCAGAAAGCCCTGAATCAGCGTGGTGCGGTTCATGCTCATAATGCTGCCGACGATAATGCAGCAGATATAAAGATAAAGAATGTTGGTCGACTTATAGAATTTGGTGGTCGATTCCACCACCACCTCCGGCAGCAGGCCGTAATGAACCAGCGCAGAAGGAATAAAAGTCGCGCAGATGGCCGCTGCGCCAAGCTTACCCAGAACCGGCAGGCGTTTGCCGAATTCACCGCAGGCAAAGCCGAAAAAGGCCAGCGTCGCCACCATCACGACGATATCGCTCGGCAGCTTGCCGCCTAAACAGTCCAGGGCAATCAGGCCGCCGGCCAGCAGAAAGAGCGGCAGCGGGATAATACCGACTTTCCAGTTATCGAGGATATGCCACCAGCGCTGCTTAAGCGGCGCTTTCGGGGTATTGATAGGGTCGATGGTTGCAGAGAATGCATTGTCTGTGGTGCTCATAATTAAGCCCTCTGGTTATTATTATTTTTCAGGTTAGAGGGCCATCCGCAGAGTTAATGTGAGGATCGACAGATTAAAAAAGAAGTTTTAATGGTCACTATGGTTTTTATGGTTTCTATTATTATTGTGAAACCGCTCTGATTTATGGTCGTGGTTTTTAAGGTTTTTAAATCCAGCGCCTGATTAACCTTGATAAATTCCGCGCCAGCAGATAATTGTGGTTTCCGGACGCCTGCGAAGGGGGTCACCGTTTTCCCTCAGCCACGATGTCGGTATGGCCAAAGATGATACAGTGCCGCATCCCTGATACGGTGCAATAGAATTATGAAGGTTTCATTTCAATTTAAGCTGTTCATTTCACTGGTCGCTTTTTTCTCAGTGCTTTTCGCGCTGCTGGGCGTGTATTACTATTTTGACGCCAGCCGTCAGCTTTATCAGGAAATGAGCGCCCGCGCGAAAATACAGGCGCAAGAAATTGCCCTGATGCCGGATTTACGCCAACAGGTCGCGCGTGAAGACGCGCTGGCGATAAAACCTTTTATGCAAAATATCGCCGCCCACAGCGACGCCAGCTTTATTGTCATTGGCGACAGGCGAGGCGTGCATCTGTTTCATTCGGTCCACCCGGAATGGGTCGGCACGCGGCTGGTTGGCGGCGATAACCAGCCGGTGCTGGAGGGGAAAAGCGCCACCACCATCCGCAAAGGGGGACTGGGGATTTCCCTGCGCAGCAAAGCGCCGATTTTCGACGATGCGGGCCGGGTCATCGGTATTGTTTCCGTCGGCTACCTTACCAGCTATCTCGACAGCATCACGCTGGAAAAAGTCATCAATATCTTTGTCGCCGCAGTGCTGCTGTTGATTGCGCTGTTTATCTTCTCCTGGTACTTCACCCGCAGCATTAAGAAGCAAATTTTCTCGCTGGAGCCGCGGGAAATCGGCCTGCTGGTGCGCCAGCAAAAGGCGATGATGGAGTCGATATACGAAGGGGTGATCGTAATTGACCATCACCGGCGTATCGAAGTGATAAATCATGCCGCCCGCAGCCTGCTCGGACTGAGCCAGCCGGCGCATCAGCTGCGCGGTAAGTCTATCGATAGCGTCATTACGCCGCAGCCGTTTTTCGCCAGCGGGGAGATGCTCGAAAACGATACCCACGACGAGCTGTGCCGCTTTAATCAGCTGACCGTTCTCGCCAGCCGGGTGCGTATCCTGCTGGAGAGTGAACTGCAGGGCTGGGTGATCACTTTCCGCGACCGCGACGAAATCAACTCGCTGAGCGCCCAGCTTAGCCAGGTGAAGCGCTACGTTGATAATCTGCGCATCATGCGCCATGAACAGCTGAACCGTATGACCACCCTTTCCGGCCTGCTGCATATGGGCCACTATGATGAGGCGATTCGCTACATTCAGGCGCAGTCGGAGCATGCCCAGGAGCTGCTGGACTTTATCTCATCACACTTTAATTCGCCGACGCTGTGCGGTCTGCTGCTGGGCAAAGCCGCCCGCGCGCGGGAAAAAGGGGTTGAACTGAGCTTTGACCCGGCCTGCCGCATTGACCGTCCGCTGCCGTCATTGATGGAGTCCGAGCTTATCTCTATCATCGGTAATCTGCTGGATAACGCTATTGAGGCTACCCAGCGCGCCGAACTGCCGCACGAACCGGTCGAGATTCTGATTCAGCTCAACGCCCGGGAATTAATGATTGAAGTCGCCGACCGCGGCGTCGGTATTCGTCCGGAGATCCGCGAGCATATTTTTGAGCGCGGCGTCACCACCAAAACCCGCGGCGATCACGGTATTGGCCTGTATCTTATTGAGCGCTACGTAACCCAGGCCGGCGGCACAATTGAAGTGGCCGACAACGCCCCGCGCGGCGCGATTTTTACGCTGTTTATCCCCGCCAGCGGGCCAGCCCATCCGCAAGAAGAGACGCACTATGCATCATGACCTGGTCGATGTTCTGATCATCGAAGATGAAAGCGAACTGGCGCGGCTGCACGCCGAGCTTATTCAAAAACACCCGCGCATGCGGCTGGCAGGCACGGCGGCCTCCCTCGCCCAGGCGCGGCAGAGACTCAACGCCAGGCCGCCCCAGCTGGTGTTGCTGGATAATTATCTGCCGGACGGCAAAGGGGTCACGCTGATGAACGACCCGATCATGGCCCAGGCTAACTGCTCGGTGATCTTTATCACCGCCGCCAGCGATATGGAAACTTGTAGTCTGGCAATCCGCAACGGCGCCTTCGACTACATTCTTAAGCCGGTGTCATGGAAGCGCCTGAGCCAGTCCCTTGAACGGTTTGTGCAGTTCTACGATCAGCAGCGCGAGTGGAAGATTGTCGACCAGCAGAACGTGGATTCGCTGTATCAGCTACAGGCCAAAAACTATCGTGCCGATAGCGGCAGTAAAGGGATTGAAGAAAAAACGCTGGCGCTGGTGCAAAATCTGTTTACCGGCGATCAAGAACGCTGCTTTTCGGTCGATGACGTGGTGAGCGAGGCTGGATTGAGCAAAACCACTGCTCGTCGCTATCTGGAGCACTGCGTGGAAATCGGCTTTCTGGAGGTGGAAATGCTGTACGGCAAGATTGGCCATCCGCGGCGTATGTACCGCCGCGCCGCCAGCCCATCGTGACGCCTCCCCCGCCCGGGAGAGGCCGGTCGTTCAGAAGCCGCGCTGTTCTTTGATCAGCTCCCAGGCTTTCTGGATCTCCTGCGCTTTCTGCTTAGCCATCTCCATCATTTCCGGCGGTAGCCCTTTCGCCACCAGCTTATCCGGATGGTGCTCGCTCATCAGCTTACGATAGGCGCGCTTGACGGTGGCGGCATCATCAGTCGGTTTTACCCCCAGCACATTGCAGGCATCTTCCAGAGTGGGCCCGCGCTGCGCCTGCTGCCAGCCGGCGTTGCCGCCGCGCTGGCCGTAAGATTGCTGCTGCGACCCGCCGCCGAACTGCGCCCCGCCCTGCATCATGCGCAGGAACTGCTCAAACTGAGCGCGGGAGATGCCCAGCTCATCGGCAATCACAAACAGCACTTCACGTTCGTTGGGATGCAGATCGCCATCGGCAAAAGCCGCCTGCAGCTGAATTTCCAGAAACATCCGAATTAAATCAAAGCGGCCAAAACAGACGCTGCGCAGCTGGCGCATTTTCTCACGCAGCGGATAGTCATCTGATTTCCCTACCCGAAACGCGTGCTGTGCCGCCGTCCGCGCTTCGCCATGAAGATTCATGCGATCCATCAGCAAATTGGCGACGTGGATATCGGCTTCGGTGACGCGCCCTTTTGATTTGGTCAGGTGCCCCATCACTTCAAACGTCGTCGAGAAGAACAGCGACTGGCGCTCCTGCTGGTTGGCAAAGACGTTCAGCCGGCGGCTGCGCGCGCGGTCAAACATATGCCCGATTAAAAAGCCCAGTACCACGCCCCAAAAGCCGCCGCCCATCATCAACGCAACCGCAACGCCAATTATTTTACCCAAATACTGCATAGACTCCCCAATCTCTCTGCCGCCAGTTAAGCTATATCTGACCGCACGTTACAAAGCGTTTACGCCTCGGTCAATTGTGGGACATAGCCTATAATTTGCTTTATCATACTCGTCATTCTACACGGTGCCTAACGCTCGGGCTCGAAACGGGCAGGATTAACACTAGCGCGATTTAGACGAGTAAGTTAGGCTCTGACCGTTTGCAAGCCGCTGCCACACGATGACGGAACAACAAATACAACGTATGAAAAAACGTATTCCCAGCCTCCTGGCCACCATGATCGCCAGCGCCTTGTATAGCCAACAGGGCCTCGCTGCCGATCTCGCCACGCAGTGTATGCTTGGCGTCCCAAGCTACAATCGTCCTTTGGTCGAAGGGAAACCCAACGACCTGCCGGTGACGATCGATGCCGATCATGCGAAAGGCAACTACCCTGATAACGCCGTATTTACCGGCAACGTCGATATTAATCAGGGAAACAGCCGGCTGCAGGCCGATGAGGTCCAGCTCCACCAGCAGCAGGCGGAAGGCCAGCCGCAGCCGGTGCGGACGGTTGATGCCCTCGGCAACGTGCACTATGACGATAATCAGGTGATCCTCAAAGGGCCGAAGGCCTGGTCGAATCTCAACACCAAAGATACCAACGTCTGGCAGGGCGATTACCAAATGGTAGGCCGTCAGGGGCGCGGTACCGCTGACCTGATGAAGCAGCGCGGCGAAAACCGCTACACCATTCTGGAAAACGGCAGCTTTACCTCCTGTCTGCCGGGCTCTGACACCTGGAGCGTGGTCGGCAGCGAAGTTATCCACGACCGCGAAGAGCAGGTGGCTGAGATCTGGAACGCGCGCTTTAAGCTCGGTTCGGTGCCGATTTTTTATAGTCCCTACCTGCAGCTGCCGGTGGGCGATAAGCGCCGTTCAGGTTTCCTGATCCCCAACGCTAAATACAGCACCAAAAACGGCGCGGAGTTCTATCTCCCTTACTACTGGAATATCGCGCCTAACTTTGACGCCACGCTGACCCCGCACTATATGAGCAAGCGCGGCGGCGTGATGTGGGAAAACGAATTCCGCTATCTGACCAAAGCAGGGACCGGTTTATTTGAGTTCGACTACCTGCCGTCGGATAAAATTTATCATGACGATCATTCGAACGACAGCAACAGCCGCCGCTGGCTGTTCTACTGGAACCATTCAGGCGTCGTAGACCAGGTGTGGCGTTTCAACGCCGACTACACCAAAGTCAGCGACCCGGACTACTTTAACGATTTCAGCTCCAAATACGGTTCCAGTACCGATGGCTATGCCACGCAGAAACTCAGCGCCGGCTACGCGAATCAGAACTTCGATGCCACCGTATCGACCAAGCAGTTCCAGGTCTTTGACCGCGACTCAAGCAATGCCTATTCCGCCGAGCCGCAGCTGGACGTGAACTACTACCAGAACGACGTCGGCCCGTTTGATACGCATCTTTATGGCCAGGCGGTGCATTTTGTTAACTCGAACAGCAAAATGCCGGAAGCAACGCGTCTTCACCTTGAGCCAACCATCAACCTGCCGCTGTCTAACGGCTGGGGAAGCATCAATACTGAGGCAAAACTGCTGGCCACCCATTACCAGCAAAGCAACCTTGATAGCTACAACGCGACCAACGGCACTGACTATAAAGACTCCGTTAACCGCGTCATGCCGCAGTTTAAAGTCGACGGCAAAATGGTTTTCGAGCGCGATATGCAAGAGAACTATACCCAGACGCTTGAACCGCGCATGCAGTATCTGTATATCCCGTATCGTGACCAGAGCAAGATCGGCAGCTACGACTCAACGCTGTTGCAATCAGACTACAGCGGCCTGTTCCGCGACCGCACCTACAGCGGTCTGGACCGTATTGCGTCCGCCAACCAGGTCTCCACCGGCATCACATCTCGCGTTTATGATGCCGCCGCAGTTGAACGTTTTAATATTTCCGTTGGTCAAATCTACTATTTCACCGAAGCACGTACCGGTGACGACAACATCAACTGGGAGAACAACGACACGCGAGGTTCACTGGTATGGGCCGGGGATACCTACTGGCGCATTACCGACGACTGGGGTTTACGCGGGGGAATTCAGTACGATACGCGTCTGGATAACGTCGCGACCAGCAGCGGAACCGTGGAATACCGTCGCGACGAAAACCGTTTAGTACAACTTAACTATCGTTATGCAAGTCCGGAATACATTCAGGCGACTCTGCCTTCGTATTCCACCGCTAAGCAGTATAAAGATGGTATTTCGCAGGTGGGAATGACCGCCAGCTGGCCAATCGTCGATCGTTGGGCAGTCGTCGGCGCGTATTACTACGATACGAATACCAGAAAGTCAGCGAACCAGATGTTAGGGGTGCAGTATAGCTCCTGCTGCTACGCTATCCGCGTTGGCTATGAACGTAAGATCAACGGCTGGGATAACAGCAGCAGCGAAAGCAAATACGACAATACCTTCGGCTTTAACATTGAGCTGCGCGGCCTGAGCTCCAATTACGGTCTCGGCACCCAGCAGATGCTGCGTTCGAACATTTTACCGTACCAGAGCTCCCTGTGATGTGGCTGGTTTAAACGTAATCCGCAATTGCGGTTAATTGAAATGGAAAAAGTATGAAGAACTGGAAAACGCTGCTTCTCGGTATCGCCATGATCGCGAATACCAGTTTCGCTGCCCCACAGGTTGTCGATAAAGTAGCGGCTGTCGTCAATAATGGCGTTGTTCTGGAAAGCGACGTCGATGGCTTGATGCAATCGGTAAAACTTAACGCCGGCCAGGCCGGGCAGCAGCTGCCGGATGACGCCACCCTGCGTCATCAGATCCTTGAGCGTCTGATCATGGACCAGATTGTCCTGCAGATGGGTCAGAAAATGGGCGTGAAGATCTCTGACGATCAGCTGGACCAGGCTATCGCCAACATCGCCAAACAGAACAACATGACCATGGATCAGATGCGCAGCCGTCTGGCCTATGACGGTATTAACTACAACACCTATCGTAATCAGATCCGCAAAGAGATGCTGATTTCGGAAGTGCGTAACAACGAAGTACGTCGCCGTATTACCGTTCTGCCGCAGGAAGTTGAAACCCTGGCGAAGCAGATTGGCGATCAGAACGACGCCAGCACCGAACTCAACCTCAGCCACATTCTGATCCCGCTGCCGGAAAACCCCACTTCCGAGCAGGTGGCAGAAGCTCAGGACCAGGCCAACTCGGTGGTTCAGCAGGCGCGCAGCGGCGCGGATTTCGGCAAACTGGCGATCACCTACTCAGCCGACCAGCAGGCGCTGAAAGGCGGCCAGATGGGCTGGGGTCGTATTCAGGAACTGCCGGGCATCTTCGCCCAGGCGCTGAGCACGGCTAAGAAAGGCGATATCGTTGGTCCGGTACGTTCCGGCGTTGGCTTCCATATTTTGAAAATCAACGATATGCGCGGCGGCAGCCAGAATATCTCCGTGACTGAAGTTCACGCCCGCCACATCCTGCTGAAACCGTCGCCGATCATGAATGACAATCAGGCCCGGGCAAAGCTGGAGCAAATTGCGGCTGACATTAAGAGCGGCAAAACCACATTTGCTAAAGCGGCAAAAGAGTTCTCTGAAGATCCGGGTTCGGCAAACCAGGGCGGTGATTTAGGCTGGGCAACGCCGGATATCTTCGATCCGGCCTTCCGCGACGCTATTCTGCGCCTCAATAAAGGCCAGACCAGCGCACCGGTTCACTCATCCTTCGGCTGGCACCTGATTGAGCTGCTGGATACCCGCAACGTCGACAGAACCGACGCCGCGCAGAAAGATCGCGCTTACCGCATGCTGATGAACCGTAAATTCTCTGAAGAAGCGGCTACCTGGATGCAGGAACAGCGCGCCAGCGCCTACGTTAAGGTACTGAGCAACTAATCGCATTAGCCTCATACACAACATCACTCAGGGTGTATCGAGGCGGCTCGGCGAATCGCCCTGGTCTCTGACTGGGGCGACGAAACGCAGCCAGTAAGAGAACGCCTGAAGGATGAAGTGTATGAATCGAGTTGTTATCACTCCCGGCGAACCTGCCGGGATTGGCCCCGACCTCGTTGTGCAGCTTGCGCAGCGCGACTGGCCGGTCGAGCTGGTGATTTGCGCCGATGGCGCTCTGTTATCCGACCGGGCAAGCCTGCTCGGTCTTCCTTTATCGCTTCTGCCTTATGACCCTACCGTTCCCGCTACGCCGCAGCGCGCAGGCACCCTGACGCTTCTTCCCGTCGCTCTCAATGCGCCGGTTGAGCCAGGCGTGCTCAACGTCAGCAACGGCAGCTATGTGGTGGAAACGCTGGCCCGCGCCTGTGATGGCTGTCTGAACGGCGAATTCGCCGCGCTGATTACCGGGCCGGTGCACAAGGGCATTATCAACGATGCGGGAATCGCCTTCACCGGTCATACAGAGTTCTTTGAAGAGCGCTCGCAGGCCAGTAAAGTGGTGATGATGCTGGCGACCGAAGCGCTGCGCGTGGCGCTGGTGACCACTCACCTGCCGCTTAAAGCAATAAGCGATGCGATTACCCCCGAGCTGCTGCGGGAAATCATCACCATTCTGCATCACGATCTGCGCACCAAATTTGGCATCAATAACCCGCACGTGCTGGTTTGCGGCCTGAACCCGCACGCGGGCGAAGGCGGCCATATGGGTACGGAAGAGATTGATACCATTATTCCGGTGCTGGAAGAGATGCGCGCGAAGGGGATGAATCTCAGCGGCCCGCTGCCGGCGGATACCCTGTTTCAGCCGAAATATCTCGACCATGCCGATGCGGTACTCGCGATGTATCACGATCAGGGCCTGCCCGTGCTAAAATACCAGGGCTTTGGCCGCGGCGTGAATATTACGCTCGGTTTACCATTTATTCGCACTTCCGTTGACCACGGCACCGCGCTTGAACTTGCGGGCCAGGGGAAAGCGGAAGTCGGCAGTTTTATCACGGCGCTTAATCTCGCCATTAAAATGATTGTTAATACTCAATGAATAATCGAGTCCATCAGGGCCACTTAGCCCGTAAACGCTTCGGGCAAAACTTTCTCAACGATCGGTTTGTGATCGACAGCATTGTCTCGGCCATCAATCCACAGAAAGGCCAGGCGATTGTTGAAATCGGCCCCGGCCTCGCCGCGCTGACCGAACCGGTCGGTGAACGCCTCGACCAGCTCACCGTTATCGAGCTGGACCGCGACCTGGCCGCTCGTCTGCAAACGCATCCGTTCCTCGGACCAAAGCTGACGATTTATCAGCAGGATGCGATGACCATGAACTTCGGCGAGCTGTCGCAGAACATGGGCCAACCGCTGCGCGTATTCGGCAACCTGCCGTACAACATCTCGACCCCGCTGATGTTCCATCTGTTCAGCTATACTGATGCCATTGCCGATATGCACTTTATGCTGCAAAAAGAGGTGGTCAATCGTCTGGTTGCCGGGCCGAACAGTAAGGCGTATGGTCGACTAAGCGTCATGGCGCAGTACTACTGCCAGATTATCCCGGTGCTTGAAGTTCCGCCGAGCGCCTTTACGCCGCCGCCTAAAGTTGATTCCGCCGTGGTGCGCCTGGTGCCTTACCGCACGCTGCCGCATCCCGTTAAAGATGTGCGCGTGCTGAGCCGCATCACGACAGAAGCCTTTAACCAGCGTCGGAAAACGATCCGCAACAGTCTGGGCAATCTGTTCAGCGTTGAAGTTCTGACCGAGCTGGGCATCGACCCGGCGAAGCGCGCAGAGAATATTTCCGTGGCGCAGTACTGTCAGCTAGCTAACTGGTTATCTGAGAACGCGCCCACCAAGGAGAGCTAACCATGATTAATTCGCCCCGAGTTTGTGTACAGGTGCAAAGCGTCTATATCGAATCGCAATCTTCTCCGCAAGAAGAGCGCTACGTCTTCGCTTATACCGTCACCATTCGCAATCTGGGGCGGACTCAGGTTCAGCTTCTTGGCCGCTACTGGCTTATCACCAATGGGCACGGTCGTGAGACCGAAGTCCAGGGGGAAGGCGTTGTCGGCGAGCAGCCGCATATTCCGGCCGGCGGTGAATACCAATATACCAGCGGCGCGGTCATTGAAACGCCGCTGGGCACCATGCAGGGACATTATGAGATGATCGATGTGAACGGCGCGCCGTTCACCATTGAAATCCCTGTTTTCCGTCTCGCAGTACCCACTCTCATCCATTAAAACAATGTCTACATACCTTATTGGCGACGTTCACGGTTGCTACGATGAACTGATCGCACTATTAGAGCAGGTGGAGTTTAACCCTGAGACTGATACGCTGTGGCTGACGGGCGACCTGGTCGCGCGCGGCCCCGGTTCGCTCGAAGTACTGCGTTTCGTGAAACAGCTTGGCGACAGCGTACGCATCGTGCTGGGCAATCATGACCTGCACCTGCTGGCGGTCTTTGCGGGCATTAGCCGCAATAAACCCAAAGATCGGCTGAAATCGCTGCTTGAGGCGCCGGACGCCGACGATCTGCTCAACTGGCTGCGTCGTCAGCCGATGATGCAAATCGATGAAGAGAAAAAGCTGGTTATGGCCCACGCCGGGATCACGCCGCAGTGGGATCTGGAAACCGCTAAACAGTGCGCACGCGACGTGGAAGCCGTGCTTGCCAGCGACTCCTATCCGTTCTTCCTCGATGCGATGTACGGCGACATGCCGAACAACTGGAGCAACGAACTGAGCGGACTGGCGCGCCTGCGCTTTATCTCTAACGCTTTTACCCGCATGCGCTACTGCTTCCCGAACGGCCAGCTGGATATGTATGCCAAAGAGGCGCCGGAAAACGCGCCCGCGCCGCTCAAGCCGTGGTTTGCGATTCCCGGCCCGGTGGCCAGCGAATACAGCATCGCCTTCGGTCACTGGGCTTCGCTGGAAGGAAAAGGCACGCCGGAAGGTATTTACGCGCTGGATACCGGCTGCTGCTGGGGCGGCGATCTGACCTGCCTGCGCTGGGAAGATAAGACGTACTTCACGCAGCCGTCAAACCGGCAGCCAAATCTTGATGAAGGCGAGGCGATCGCCTCCTGAAGAGAGTCACCCCGGTGAGCGAACGCCACCGGGGAAAACCTTAGCGACGCTCCAGAATCTCGAAGCAGTAACTATGGGAATTCTGCGCATCAGCATCGTGGAACTCGCTGAATACCGACTCCCACTCGTCCGGATCGTAATCCGGGAAATGAGTATCGCCTTCCACTTCCGCATCAATATGGGTCAGATAAAGCTTTTGCGCTTTTGGCAGGAACTGCTCATAAACGCGTCCGCCGCCGATCACCATCATCTCTTCGACGTCGCCGCAGGCGGCGATGGCTTCATCGACCGACTTCACCCACTGCACGCGATCGTCGGTGCCGGGCTGGCTGCTAATAACGATATTTTTACGCCCCGGTAACGGGCGACCGATAGATTCCCAGGTGAGACGCCCCATCACTACCGGTTTGTTTAAGGTATTGCGCTTAAACCAGGCGAGATCGGCAGGCAGATTCCACGGCATGGCATTTTCCATACCAATGACGCGATCTACCGCTAACGCCGCAATCAGACTGATCATTGAATAATTCCCGAATGCAAAAAATTGCCGCCACTATACGGAAAGCGTAATACTTCGTCGACTGGGCGGAGAGTAAAGAATCAGAAAATTTTAAGATTTGCTGGCGAGCCCACGTAAGCCCCGTGAGCCGCCAGACAGGATTTAAATTGAAAACAAAATGTTACTTGTAAAGCTAACGTAACACCCTGAATTCCCCCTTATGCCGGGGGTTTATTTTCCGGCTCATCAGCGATATCACCGGTATGCCTCCCCTCTTCCGTTCCTTGCCAGCCATGACGCTGAACCAGCGATAAATGGTTGCGGTCTTCGTTGATTATTCCGGTCAGCATATCGCTGGTGCGCTTGAATACCGCCACCCGGGAGGCCGCATCGTTTTCCGCCATGGCCACCATCTCTTCGACCATTTGCAGGTTGAAACGGCGGAACAGATCGGCGCGCTCGCGGGCCTCGTAGGCTCCCAGGCCCAGCGCCTCAAGCGTCATACGCCCGGACTTCAGCGCCGCTTCAAAGGTTTCACGCTCCGGCGCCTCAACGCCGGCCTGGCGCAGCTTGATGTAATGATCGACATCGCGGGCGCGGGAGATGATCTGCAGATGCGGGAAATGCTCTTTTGCCAGCTCCGCCAGCTGCAGGTTTGTCTGCGGATCGTCGATGGCGTTAATCAGCACTTCCGCTTTTTCCGCCCCCGCCGACTCCAGCAGGTCAACCCGCGTCGCATCGCCGTAGAACACCTTCATATCAAACTTACGCAGGGTATCGACGTGGTCAGGATCGTGATCGAGAATCACCATCTTCACGCCGCTGGAGAGCAGCACGCGGCCGGCAATCTGCCCGTAGCGGCCAAAGCCGGCAATAATTACTCGCGGCTGCTCTTCGTCAATTTCATCCGCCTCGCGCTCCTGACCGCTGGTGGATTTCTCCAGACGGGTCAGCAACACCAGCAGGATTGGCGTGGCAGCCATCGATAGCGCCACCGCCAGGGTCAGCGCCTTCGCCCATTCGCCGTCCAGGACATCGGCCATCTGCGCCGCGCCGAAGACCACAAAGGCAAATTCACTCCCCTGCCCCAGCAGCACCGCAAACCAACGGCGCTGCGCGCGAGGTACGCCTAACGGCCTGGCGATCAACCACAGCATCAGGGATTTAATCACCAGAAATCCCACCAGCAAAATCAGGATCCGCAGCGGATGAGTCACCAGAGTACCGAAGTCGATAGACATCCCGACGCCGATAAAAAACAGCCCCAGCAGCAGCCCCTTAAACGGTTCAATATCGCTTTCGAGAGCGTGGCGGTACTCCGAGCTCGCCAGCAGCACCCCGGCCAGGAATGCCCCCATCGCCATCGACAGCCCAACCTCTTCCAGCAGCAGCCCGAAGCCAAACACCAGGAACAGGGCCACGGCGCTGAAGACTTCACGCAGGCCGGAGCGCGCAACAAAACGCAGCATCGGCCGGGTCAGATAGCGGCCAAGCACCACCACCAGCGCCAGCGCACCCGCCACTTTCAGGGCCGAGAGTGCAAACGCGCCCAGCGTCGTCGAGCCGCCGCTCGCCGCCAGCAGCGGGATCATCGCCACCAGAGGAATAGCCGCAATATCCTGGAACAGCAGCACCGCAAAGGCGCTCCGGCCCAGCTGGGTGACCGTCAGGTTACGCTCGTTCATCGCCTGCATAGCGATCGCCGTTGAAGAGAGCGCCAGCGTCATGCCAATCAGCTCGGCAACCTGCCAGCGCAGACCAAGGGACATGCAGAACAGGCCGATCAGCACGCCGCAGACGACCATCTGCAGCGCCCCGCCGCCGAACACCGAAGCGCGAAGTTTCCACAGGCGCTGGGGATCGAGCTCAAGACCGATAACGAAAAGCATCAGCACCACGCCGATTTCCGCGAAGTGCAGAATCGACTCGGCGTCGGTGACCAGCCGCAGCCCCCACGGGCCAATAATGCAGCCGGCAATTAAGTAGCCGAGCACCGACCCTAAGCCCAGACGTACGGCAATCGGCACGATCAGCGCGGCGGAGCCTAAATAGATGAGCGCCTGTATCAGCGTATGGCTATCCATGGTTGTGCGCCTCCTGCCATTCGATTAAGCGTTGCCGATAGCGGCGCGCCTGCGCCTGTAGGGTTTCGTCATCGCAGATAAAAGTGCAATGCATCGCAAACGGCGGTAGCCATGTCATGCCGCAGTAGAGGGCTGTCGCCTGCAGCGGCTGCGCCAGGACGTCGAAACCGGGAAAGGAACCAATATCAAAGTGGCTTTCGCCGCCGCCGGTAGTAACCGCCCACATCAGCGATTTACCGCGCAGCGCGATACCGTTGTGACCGTATGCCCAGCCGTGCGCCAGCACTTTATCCATCCACAGCTTGAGCAGCGGCGGCACGCTGTACCACTGCATCGGATGCTGCCAGATAACCAGATCGGCACGAGCCAGCGCCGCCTGCTCGGCGGCGATATCAATATTAAAGTCAGGATAAAGCTGATAGAGGGAGCGTATCTCTACGCCGTCAAGCGTCCCTGCCTGCTCAAGCATCCGCTTATTCGCATGCGAGTGCTGCGGATAAGGGTGCGCATAAATTATGAGGATCATTGATTAGCCTGCGTTAGCTCTTGTTGTAATCAGCAAGAGTGTAGACAGTTAATTGAATCGCTTACAATGATAAGTGTGATTTATCTCTCATTCAGGGCGAGGATCGCTCAGGCAGGGGTGACCCCGCGATACGGGGCCATGAATAACGCTTAGTTATCCAGTTCATCCATCGATTTAACCTGATCGCGATTGATCTGCTCGGTACGACCGGTTTCCGCGTTTTTGTAGGACACCAGACCGGTGTCGTCATCCACCTGGGGTTTGCCATCGGTGACAATAGTTTTGCCATCGGTGGTTTTTAGCGACTGATTAGATGAACAGCCAGCCACGGTGAAAAGCGCAGCAGCGGCAAAAATAGCGGCGGTGAGGGGCTTGTTGTACATGGTGTTTCTCTCCCGTTATTCAGTCATATTCATTATCACCCTAACCACTTTAGGCTAGCTGACTGTCCGGGGAGAGAAAACCAGAACTCTCCGAAGTGGCCTGTTAGCGCCGATCCCTCTGTTTTTGTTCGAAGTTCACCGCCGCGCCGATCAGGTTAGCATCGTTGCGGTATTGGCAGAGCACCACCTGCGGTAAAAATTCTGCTAAATCTTTTTCATTCACCAGCTCGTTCAGGCGCTGCTTGATGCCGTTAAAAATCTTATCGCTGGCGGAGATACCGCCGCCGATAATCAGGCAGTCTGGGTCGTAGCACACCTGCAAATTCAGTAAGCCTATCGCCATCCAGTGGTAAAACTGCGCCACTTCCTGCTGCGCGATATTGTCGCCCTCCTCAGCCAGGCGAAAGACATCCTCTCCGGAGACGGAGTCAGCCGCCAGCGACATGCGCCGGGCATAACGACGCGCCGTAGCGACGGCGGTTGCCAGTTCGCTAAAGGTTTGCCCCTCGTGCAGGGTCATCATGCCAAATTCCCCGGCGTAGCGATGGCTGCCGTGGCGCAGGACTTTATTGTCGACAATGGCGCCACCGATACCTGAACCGGCAATCACAAACAGTACGCTGTCATACTCGCGGCCCGCGCCCAATGCCGCCTCGGCGATACCCGCCGAGTTGGCGTCGTTCTCAATGCATACCGGCAGTAAAAACAGCCCGGAAAGCTCTTCGACGATGGGAAAGTGATGAATATAGGGAATGGCGCTCAGGCCGCTAATGACCCCGCTCTGCGGATCCACGCACCCAGGAGCACTAATTGAGATCCCATCAATGGCGTAGCGCGACTGAAACTGTTGATAAAGTTCCAATAGCCGATTTTTCATCTCTTCCCAGCTATCAGGCGTCTCAACCGATGCGGTGTCCTTCAGCTCCCCCTGCTGCCAGACGCCATATTTAATCGATGTGCCGCCCCAATCAAACAAAAGTATCGCCATGTCGTTATCCTTGCGTGCGTCATGAAATGGTTTTGTTCCATTAAGGATGAACCCTCTCCCCCTATTTCGCTTTATCGCAACGCAAAAAAAAGCGCCTCCGGCGTTGGCCACCGGAGGCGCTTTTACTGGCAGATGAGATTACTTTTTAATCTGCGCGTGCATTTCCTGCACCGAGGTCACTTTCTCTATCGCGTTGGCATTGAGGGCCATTGCGGTAGCGAAACCGCCGTTCAGCGTGGTGTCGTAGTGCACTTTGTACTGCAGGGCGCTGCGGCGAATCAGCTTGGAGTCTTCAATCGCCTGACGGCCTGCGGTGGTGTTGATGATGTAGGTGTATTCGCCATTCTTGATGCGGTCCTGAATGTGCGGGCGGCCTTCATGCACCTTGTTCACCAGACGCGGGTTGATGCCGGCTTCGCCCAGCACAATCGCAGTACCGTGGGTTGCATCCAGCTCGAAACCAAACTTCAGCAGTTTTGCCGCCAGATCCACCACGCGCTCTTTGTCGCCTTCGCGTACGGAGAGCAACGCGCGTCCCTGTTTCTTCATCGTCGAGTTGCTGCCTAACTGCGCCTTGGCGAACGCTTCCGCGAAGGTGCGGCCAACGCCCATGACTTCACCGGTAGAGCGCATTTCTGGCCCTAACAGCGGGTCAACGCCCGGGAATTTGTTAAACGGCAGAACCACCTCTTTCACCGAATAGTACGGCGGGATGATCTCTTTAGTGACGCCCTGCTGAGCCAGCGTTTTGCCCGCCATCACGCGCGCCGCGACTTTCGCCAGCGGTACGCCGGTGGCTTTCGAGACAAACGGGACGGTACGCGCCGCGCGCGGGTTGACTTCAATCAGGTAGACTTCGTTGTTTTTGACCGCAAACTGCACGTTCATCAGACCGCGTACCTGCAGCTCAAAGGCCAGCTTCTGCACCTGCTCGCGCATCACATCCTGAATTTCCTGGCTCAGGGTGTAGGCCGGCAGCGAACACGCGGAGTCGCCGGAGTGTACGCCCGCCTGCTCGATATGCTCCATGATGCCGCCAATCAGCACCATTTCGCCGTCGCAGATGGCATCGACGTCAACTTCAACCGCATCGTCAAGGAAGCGGTCCAGCAGCACCGGCGCATCGTTAGAGACGCTGACGGCGGTCTGGAAGTAGCGACGCAGGTCGATTTCGTCGTAGACGATTTCCATCGCGCGGCCGCCGAGAACGTAGGACGGGCGCACCACCAGCGGGTAGCCAATCTCTTTCGCCTTCTCGACCGCCATTTCGATCGCGGTCACGGTGGCGTTCGCCGGCTGCTTCAGCTTCAGGCGGTCAACCGCGTGCTGGAAGCGCTCACGGTCTTCCGCACGGTCGATTGCATCCGGGCTGGTGCCGATAACCGGCACGCCTGCGGCTTCCAGCGCGCGCGCCAGCTTCAGCGGCGTCTGGCCGCCGTACTGCACGATAACGCCTTTCGGCTTCTCAATGCGCACGATTTCCAGCACGTCTTCCAGCGTCACCGGTTCAAAGTAGAGGCGGTCAGAGGTGTCGTAATCGGTAGAGACGGTTTCCGGGTTACAGTTGACCATAATGGTCTCGTAGCCGTCTTCGCGCAGCGCCAGGGAGGCATGGACGCAGCAGTAGTCGAACTCGATGCCCTGGCCGATACGGTTCGGGCCGCCGCCGAGCACCATGATTTTATCGCGGTCAACGGACGGATTGGCTTCGCACTCATCTTCATAGGTGGAGTACATATAGGCAGTATCGGTAGCGAATTCCGCCGCGCAGGTATCCACGCGCTTGTAGACCGGGTGCAGGTCATACTGGTCGCGCAGCTTGCGGATTTCCGCTTCGCGCACGCCAGCCAGCTTCGCCAGACGCGCATCGGCAAAGCCTTTACGCTTGAGCTGACGCAGGAAGTCGGCGTCGAGGCCGGTAATACCGACTTCAGCCACTTTCTCCTCCAGACGCACCAGCTCTTCAATCTGCACCAGGAACCAGCGGTCGATATTGGTCAGGTTGAACACGCCATCAACGGAGAGGCCCGCGCGGAAAGCGTCAGCGATGTACCAGATACGCTCAGCGCCAGCGTCTTTCAGCTCGCGGCGGATTTTGGTCAGCGCTTCCGGATCGTCGAGGCTCACTTTCGGGTCGAAGCCGGTGGCGCCCACTTCCAGACCGCGCAGCGCTTTCTGCAGGGATTCCTGCTGGGTGCGGCCAATCGCCATCACTTCACCCACCGATTTCATCTGGGTGGTCAGACGGTCGTTGGCGCCGACGAATTTTTCAAAGTTGAAGCGTGGGATTTTGGTCACAACGTAGTCGATGGACGGCTCAAACGACGCCGGGGTGCGGCCGCCGGTGATATCGTTCATCAGCTCATCAAGGGTGTAACCGACCGCCAGCTTCGCCGCCACTTTAGCGATCGGGAAGCCGGTGGCTTTCGAGGCCAGCGCCGAGGAGCGGGAGACGCGCGGGTTCATTTCGATAACGATCAGGCGGCCATCTTTCGGGTTCACCGAGAACTGAACGTTGGAACCGCCGGTCTCTACGCCGATTTCACGCAGTACCGCCATCGAGGCGTTACGCATGATTTGGTACTCTTTATCGGTCAGGGTCTGTGCCGGCGCGACGGTGATAGAGTCGCCGGTGTGGATGCCCATTGCGTCGAAGTTTTCAATAGAGCAGACGATGATGCAGTTGTCGTTTTTATCACGCACCACTTCCATCTCGTACTCTTTCCAGCCAATCAGCGACTCATCAATCAGCAGCTCATTCGTCGGCGAGAGATCCAGACCGCGTTCGCAGATTTCTTCGAACTCTTCGCGGTTGTAGGCGATACCGCCGCCGGTGCCGCCCATAGTAAAGGAAGGACGGATGATGCACGGGAAGCCAACTTCAGCGGCAACCGCCAGCGCTTCTTCCATGGTATGTGCGATCCCGGAACGCGCGGTGTCGAGGCCAATTTTCTTCATTGCCACGTCGAAACGGCGGCGGTCTTCCGCTTTATCAATCGCGTCGGCGGTCGCGCCAATCATGGTCACGCCGAACTCTGCCAGCACGCCCTGACGCTCCAGCTCCAGCGCGCAGTTCAGCGCCGTCTGGCCGCCCATGGTCGGCAGAACCGCATCCGGACGCTCTTTCTCAATGATCTTGCGCACCACTTCCCAGTGAATCGGCTCGATGTAGGTAGCATCGGCCATTTCCGGGTCGGTCATGATGGTGGCCGGGTTAGAGTTCACCAGAATGACGCGGTAGCCCTCTTCGCGCAGCGCTTTACACGCCTGGGCGCCGGAGTAGTCAAATTCACACGCCTGACCGATAACAATCGGGCCCGCGCCCAGAATCAGGATGCTTTTTATATCTGTACGTTTTGGCATGGCTCTCTTAACTCCTGATTATTTCGCGGACTGACGGTACTGCTTAATTAACTCGATAAAATGGTCGAACAGCGGTGCGGCATCGTGCGGGCCGGGGCTCGCCTCCGGGTGTCCCTGGAAGCTGAACGCCGGTTTGTCAGTACGATGAATCCCCTGCAGGGTGCCGTCGAACAGCGACTTATGGGTGACGCGCAGGTTGGCCGGCATAGACGCTTCATCCACCGCGAAACCGTGGTTCTGCGCGGTGATCATCACCACGTTGTTATCAATATCTTTTACCGGATGGTTGCCGCCGTGGTGGCCGAACTTCATCTTCACGGTCTTCGCGCCGCTCGCCAGCGCCAGCAGCTGGTGGCCGAGGCAAATGCCGAATACAGGAACGCTGGTTTCCAGAAACTTCTCAATCGCGTCGATAGCGTAGTCACAAGGCGCCGGGTCGCCGGGACCGTTGGACAGGAAGATCCCGTCCGGATTCATCTTCAGCACCTCTTCGGCAGGAGTCTTAGCCGGAACCACCGTCAGACGGCAGCCGCGGTCTACCAGCATGCGCAAAATGTTGCGCTTGGCGCCGAAATCGTAGGCCACCACGTGAAACGGCAGCTCGCTTTCCGCTTTGGCTTCCGGCAGGTCACCCGCAAGGGTCCAGCTTCCCTGCGTCCAGCTGTAGGTTTCTGCGGTGGTAACTTCCTTCGCCAGATCCATACCGTTAAGGCCCGGGAACGCTTTTGCCTTTTCCAGCGCCAGCTGCGCATCCGGGCTATCGCCGGCGATGATGCAGCCGTTCTGCGCGCCTTTTTCACGCAGCAGGCGGGTCAGCTTACGGGTGTCGATATCGGCAATCGCTACAATGTTATGGCGCTTCAGATAAGAAGAGAGGTCTTCGGTATTGCGGAAGTTGCTGGCAATCAGCGGCAGATCGCGAATGACCAGACCCTGCGCGTGTACCTGAGAAGATTCTTCATCGGCGGCATTGGTGCCGACATTGCCGATATGGGGATAAGTTAGAGTGACGATTTGGCGGGAATAGGAAGGATCAGTGAGGATTTCTTGATAACCGGTCATTGAAGTATTGAAAACGACTTCCCCAACCGCCGTGCCGGTAGCCCCAATGGCCCGACCGTGAAACTGGGTTCCGTCTTCCAGAACCAATAGCGCTGACTTAATCAAAACACCCTCCAGAGAATATCCACTCACTTTATTTGCATATTAATTCATAATGTAGATCTGAATCAATGCAAATCTGTTGCCCGCAGAATTTTGGCAAACGGCGGCATTCTGGAGAGATGGCGGGTAAAAGTCAACTTAAAGCGGATATTTTTAATCTTGTTTCAGGCGACTACTCTGTAATCTCTGCTTTAAGCGGCAAAAAGATCAACTAACTCGCCTGGGAAAACGCTTGCGGAGGCGGAAGAGTGTAAAAACTGCGCTCAAGGTGTAAAAAAGTGGACCGGATGGTCAAAATTTACAATAAAACAACAAAATCAGGGTGGATAATGTATTTTTTTGAAGAGTTCAGCCAATAAAAATCGCAAAAATCAAAAAATAAAAAAGGGCAATAAAGCATTGCCCCTTGCAATCAATTACTTATTGAAAGCAATAACCACATCACGATGGGTAATAATCGTTATAAAGAGTTCAGTTCAAGCACATCACGCATATCAAAAAGACCATTTTTCTTGCCTTTTAGCCATAATGCAGAGCGAACGGCACCATTTGCAAAAGTCATCCGGCTGGAAGCCTTATGGCTGATTTCAATACGTTCGCCGATATCCGCAAACATCGCCGTATGTTCGCCGACGATATCCCCGGCGCGCACGGTTGCAAAGCCGATGGTTCCGGGAACGCGTTCACCGGTATAGCCTTCGCGACTGTATACCGCGCACTCCTTCAGATCTTTATCCAGCGCGCCGGCAATCGCCTCGCCCATCGCCAGCGCCGTACCTGATGGCGCGTCGACTTTATGGCGATGATGCGCTTCAATAATCTCAATATCGGTATAGTCGCCCATCACCTTCGCCGCTTTCTCCAGCAGCTTAAGCATAACGTTAACGCCAACGCTAAAGTTGGCGGCAAAGACGATGGCGATCTCCTGCGACGCCTCGCGAATGGCCTGCTTCCCGGCGTCGTCAAAACCGGTGGTGCCGATAACCATGCCTTTACCATGTTGACGGCAAAAAGCGAGATGGTTCAGCGTGCCTTCCGGACGGGTGAAATCGATGAAGACATCGAAATCGTCTTTTACCGCCTCAAGGCTGCTCTGCACCACCACCCCTGACTTGCCCGCACCCGCCAGTTCGCCCGCATCGCTGCCGAGCAGCGAGGAACCTTCGCGCTCCAGCGCCGCGCCAAGCGCCGCGCCTTCCATCTGCTGTACCGCCTGAATTAACTGGCGTCCCATCCGGCCGCCCGCGCCCGCGATGGCCACGCGGATATGTGCATCATGCATAGCTATTCTCTTTTGTTAACACTACGTAAATTGTTTTCAGAGTAACCAGCCCAACGATGAGCCGCTACTCAAAAACACCGATAATTAGAAATTTATGACAAACTGCCGCCGATATCAGTAAAAACTATACGATTATGCCGGGAATCGGCCATTGGGCAGAGAGAAGGAATGAACAAATGGGGCTGGAACCCCGGTTCAGCCATGTGCAGGTCAATCCGGGGTCAGCTATCGATGAAAAACCGGGCAATTAATGCAGGAACATCTCCCCGGCAGGAAAACCAGACAGGAACCAGGTTACCGCCAGCAGGTCAGCGCTGCCGCCAGGGCTAAGATGGCGAACAATCAGTTCATCATCCAGCTGGCGCAGCGCTTCCAGCCCGCCATCGGCCAGCACTCCGCCTTCCCACAGCAGCTTTTGCGCCTGCTGCTGAACAAAATTCAGCCCTTCCAGCCCACCGCGCGATACCAGATTGGTATCGTCATTCCAGGCCATCAGATGCAGCAGGGTCTGCAATAACGCCAGATTGGCGTCGCCGGTATTCGCCATGACGCGATTGAATACCGGCATCGCCTGAGTGCGCACGGTGTGAAAGCCGCTTTCCGCTTCGCCTCTGGCACCGGAGAGCCCGTAGCGCAGGAAATGCCCTTCGCCTTTGCTCACCTTCTTTCCTTCAGAGGAGGAGAGCTCGCGCGCCACCAGGCCGCGACAGAATCGGGCCACCTGATCGCAAACCCGATGCTGTTCAACCGGCTCCCCTCTGGCAACCAGTCTTCCCGCCGCCGCGCAGAGCAGGCCAAAAGCGAAGATCGCGCCGCGATGGGTGTTCACCCCGCCGGTGGCTTCCAGCATATCCGTCTCGCAGGCCATGCCCACCGGACGCAGCATCGTCAACACCTGTTCCGGCGTGATATTGGCGGTGTCGTGTCCCATAATGAAAAACTTCTCCATCCACGGGGCGACAACCGCCGTACTGGCCTCAAAGGTGGCCAGATCCATATCCCGATGCGCGCCGGCATTACGAATATCCACCAGACCCGGCTTCGGCGTCAGGCGAACTTCAGTCAGTAGCGCCCGTCCCACGCGAGAAACCATCTCCTCAGCCGTCACCGTTTGACGGCTCAATGGCCGATGCTGGCTTATTATCACTTCGCTCATGCCTTTCTCCTCAGCGCGTTTAACCAGCGGTTTTAACCTGACGAATCACGTCGATCACCGAACCATCGCGATAGCGCACCACGGCCACGACCCGATCGGTGAATTCGATCGGATCAGGCTTGCCGGTCAACAGTTCGGCGCGCTGCTGTAGCTCTTCGATGGTCATGAGCTGGATGCCCGCGTTACACAGGTTATCAATCAGGTCCTGACGCGCCGGGTTAACGGCAATACCGTGGTCGGTCACCAGCACATCCACGCTGGCCCCCGGCGTGACGCGAGTCAGGACTTTCTCCACCACGCACGGAATACGCCCACGCACCAGCGGCGCGGTGATAATGGTTAAATCCGCGCCTGCCGCCGTATCGCTATGGCCGCCGGACGCCCCGCGCAGTACACCGTTGGAGCCGGTCATCACGTTAACGTTAAACCCGGTGTCGATTTCCAGTGCGCTGAGCATCACCACATTCAGGCGTTCGCAGGAGATCCCTTTCGAACCGGGATTGGCGTACTGATTAGCGGAAATTTCGATATGATTAGGGTTGTTCGCCAGCGAACGGGCGGCATCGCCGTCGAAAGATTGGGTATCCAGCAGCGCTTTGATCAAGCCCTTTTCATGCAGATCGACCATCGTGCCGGTAATCCCGCCCAAACCAAAGCTGGCGGTGATATTGTTACGACGCATCTTATCTTCGAGGAAGCGAGTTACCGCCAGCGATGCGCCGCCGGTACCGGTTTGCAAAGAGAAGCCCTCTTTGAAGTAGCCCGAATGTTCGATGACTTTGGCCGCCTGGCGGGCGATCAGCAGCTCGCGTGGGTTGCTGGTCAGACGGATCGCGCCAGCGGTGATTTTCGCCGGATCGCCGACTTCATCAACCTGCACGATCAGATCCACCTGATCCTGGGCGATGCTGGCCGGATAGTTCGGATAATCCACCCACTCTTCAGTCAGCAGTACCACGCATCTGGCGGCATCGGCATCCACTTTGGCGTAACCCAGCGAGCCGCAGCGGGATTTACCGCTAAAGCCGTTGGCATTGCCATATTCATCGCAGCACGGCACGCCGAGGAACGCCACGTCAATGGTTAGCTCACCGGTTTGCACTAAATACGCCCGGCCGCCGTGGGAATGGATTTGTACCGGATTTTCCATCAGCCCGGCGGAGATCTCTTCCCCCAGCTTCCCGCGCAGACCGGAGGTGTAAATCTGCCGGATCACGCCGTTTTTTATGTGCTCGATCAGCGGCCAGTGGGCGTCGATCAGCGAGCTTGAGGCCAGCGTCAGATCGCGAAAGCCCATTTCAGCCAGCTTCGCCACCACCATATTGACCACCTTGTCACCGCCGCGAAACGCGTGATGAAAGGAGATGGTCATACCGTTTTGCAGCCCGGAGCGGCGAATCGCCTCCTCCAGCGAAGCGCAGACTTTACGCTGCCGCTTTTCGCTTTCACTGGCCAGCCACGGACTCTTCGCCGTTACCCCTGCGTAAGGTTCTAATCCTTCCGGCATGACGTACTGTTGATTAAGCATTGCCACGGTCTCTTTCATTATTTCCTCCTTAATCACGAATGCCGGAAGCCGACAGCGCCACGACTTTGCGCGCATGATCGATAATCGGTCCATCTATCATCTTGCCGTTTAGCGAGACCACGCCGAGTCCGCGTTCTTCCGCCTCTTCCGCCGCCGCGATGACGTCCCGCGCATGCTCAACTTCTTTCAGCGTTGGGGCATAAACCTGGTGCAGCAGCTCAATCTGGCGCGGGTTAACCAGCGATTTGCCGTTAAAGCCGAGATTTTTCGCCAGATTCGCTTCCGCGAGGAAACCCTCTTCATTGTTAATGTCCGACCACACGACGTCATAGGCCGCGATTCCGGCGACGCGGGCCGCGTGCAGCACCGCGCAGCGGGCGTAGAACAGCTCCGTACCGTCGCCGCGGCAGGTCCCCATATCCATGACGTAGTCGAAGGCCGCCAGCGCAATGGCCGACAGACGCGGACTGGCGCGGGCGATTTCTACCGCGTTCACCACGCCCAGCGCCGACTCAATCGCCGCCATTAATTTGGTGCTGCCCACCTCCCGGCCGCACTCGCGCTCAATACGTTCGACGTGAGCCTCCAGCTCATGAATATCTTCTTTGCTATCGGTTTTCGGCAGACGCACCATGTCGACGCCAGCCCGCACCACCGCCTCAAGGTCGGCAAGGCCGAACGGCGTGCTGAGCGGGTTAATACGCACCACGGTTTCCACATCCCGGTAGAGCGGATGCTGGAGCGCATGATGCACCAGCAGGCGAGCGGTATCTTTTTCTCGTAGCGAGACGGCGTCTTCGAGGTCAAACATCACCGCGTCAGCGCCGTAGACAAAAGAGGTGCTTAACATCGCGGCGTTGGCGCCGGGGATAAACAGCATACTGCGACGAGGTTTCATAGCTGGCTCCATTGCGGTTGAGATTGTTGCGCCGCGCGCAGCGCTGCGGCCTGGACGCGAGCCTTCAGCACGCATTCGAGCGCGCCTTTATCATCGACGACGACGTTCGCCCGGGTAACGCCAAGCTGGGTCAGCGTCTCTCTGACGACGCGTTCAATCGCCGCGCCAAACTGCTGCTTCACAATGCTGTCGATTTCAAGCTGAATACCTGGCTCATTCGCAGGCCCAATCCTGACCATCACATCGCTGGACTCCAGCGTGCCGGCCAGGGCGTCAATCATCATTTCCATAGAGGCTGATCCTTAGTTATGGCGGTAAAATCAGGCGGTCTGGCGTTCGCTTTCCGCCAGATGCATCAGAAAAGCGAGCGTTCCCGGCGGTACCAGCGGCTCGATAGCCGACCACTGGCGCTGCTGATACAGCTTGCGCACCCGGGAAGCGGAAATCGGCGCGCCCTCTTTCTCAACCCGCGCCAGCTCAACCACTTCAATGGTCGGCGCGTCGCCGGGCGCTTCCAGCAGCTGTCGCATACGCAGGTTGTAATTACGGGTTAATTCGCACAGCGGTTCGCTGCCGACAAAGCGGTGGGTGACCCCCAGCGCCGGAGCTAAATGTTCGCGAAACAGCTGCAGATCGATCTGGCAGTGGCAATCGTCAACCACGCCTTTGTCTTTCAGGAAGTAGCCGGGGAAAGTGGCGCGCGAGATCAGATAGGACGATCCCGGATGCAGGGTCACGTTATCGATCCCGGCGATCCCCTGCTCGATCAGCGCCACGCGATCCTGGTAGCTGAAAAATGAAGCATCTTCCTTCACCACGAAAAGATGCAGCCAGTCGCACTGGCGAGCGGCTTGCTCCACCAGCCAGCGATGCCCCAGCGTAAAGGGATTGGCGTTCATTACGATGGCGCCGATTTTTTCTCCGGGCTGGCGATACATCCTGAGCTGGCGGCAATAGCGGGCCAGGCGTTCGCGGCTGTTCTCCATCAAAACGGCCCTGTCGCCCGCACGGGCGATAGGCCAAAAACCGGCGCAGGAAAAGAGGGCCGCGTTATAAGGTTTAGTGAACAGAAACAGCTCGCTGCGGCCCAGCTCATACGCCAGGGTCATCAGTTCAGTCAGCAGCTTCAGGCTAAGCCCTTCTCCCTGCAGCGACGGGTCGACGGCAATGCACTTCAGCACGCATCCGGCAATCGCGCCGCAGCCAACAATGCGCCGCTGGTACTCGGCGACAATCACTATTTCGCAATCCGCCTCCAGCGAGAGCTGATGCTGATGAAGAAAGAGGTCAACGGCCTCTCGCCGCCGGGGATCTTTCTGTACCACGACGCGTTTTAATATCAGATTCATTTTTTTCGCGCTTCATTGACCAAAACAAGCTGTATTTCGCCACCGTTCCCGTAGCGGTTCTTTTATTTGAATCACACTTTTCCCCGTACCTTAATTTGCTTTATGGTTTTTATGTTGTTAATTAATTCAGAAGAATAAAAACAATTAAATTAATTAAAAACACGACTAATCAGTGAACGTAATCACATATCGCCGTAGCGCATCTTTATTATTATGCCGCCGTCCTATTATTGCTTTTTCTAACGGCATTATTCCTTTTTTTAACAGGGTGACGTCATATGACTAATATGAGCCAGGCTCCTTCGACGGAGAAAAATGGTGTAAGTGAACTGCTGAAGTTTAAAATCTTCGGCATGCCGCTTCCGCTATACGCGTTTGCGTTAATCACTTTACTACTTTCACATTTTTATAACGCGCTGCCGACCGACATTGTTGGCGGCTTCGCCATCATGTTTATTATCGGCGCCATCTTTGGCGAAATTGGCAAACGGCTGCCGATATTTAATAAATATATTGGCGGCGCGCCGGTGATGATCTTCCTCGTAGCTGCTTATTTCGTTTACGCAGGCATTTTTACCCAAAAAGAAATTGATGCAATCACTAATGTGATGGATAAAAGCAATTTCCTGAACTTATTCATCGCAGTTTTGATAACTGGCGCAATTCTCTCGGTTAACCGTAAACTGCTGTTGAAATCGCTGCTGGGTTATATTCCGACGATCCTTATGGGGATCCTCGGCGCATCTATCTTCGGGATTATCATCGGCCTGTGCTTCGGTATTTCCGTAGACCGCATCATGATGCTGTACGTTCTGCCGATTATGGGCGGCGGCAACGGCGCAGGCGCGGTTCCGCTGTCCGAAATTTATCACTCCGTCACCGGCCGCTCCCGTGAAGAGTACTACTCCACCGCGATTGCCATTCTGACCATCGCCAATATCTTCGCCATCGTTTTTGCCGCACTGCTCGATATTATCGGTAAAAAACACACCTGGCTGAGCGGGGAAGGCGAACTGGTACGTAAAGCCTCCTTTAAAGTCGATGATGATGAAAAAGCAGGCCAGATTACCCATCGCGAAACGGCGGTCGGCCTGGTGCTCGCCACCACCTGTTTCCTGCTGGCCTACGTCATTGCTAAGAAAATTTTGCCAAGCATTGGCGGTGTCTCAATCCACTATTTCGCCTGGATGGTGCTGATCGTCGCTGCGCTGAATGCTTCCGGCCTCTGCTCGCCGGAGATCAAAGCCGGGGCCAAACGCCTGTCTGACTTCTTCTCTAAGCAGCTGCTGTGGGTACTGATGGTCGGCGTCGGCGTGTGCTACACCGACCTGCAGGAAATTATCGACGCGATTACCTTCGCGAACGTCATCATCGCTGCGGTAATCGTCGTAGGTGCTGTCGTCGGGGCGGCCGTCGGCGGCTGGATGATTGGCTTCTTCCCGATCGAATCCGCCATCACCGCAGGCCTGTGCATGGCTAACCGCGGCGGCTCAGGCGACCTGGAAGTGCTCTCTGCCTGTAACCGTATGAATCTTATCTCTTATGCGCAAATCTCCTCCCGTCTGGGCGGCGGTATTGTGCTGGTCATCGCCAGCATTGTGTTCGGCATGATGATGTAACCAACACGCACGATGGCGATGTTTGAGCGTCAACCACAGCGATGCCAATTAGGGGCCAGAGCCGGGGGCGGCTTCGGGAAATCCACCCTACTCCTTAGCCGGAAGTATCGTTTGGTTAGCCTTCAAACACGCCGTCGTGCCCTTACTTTAGGGTTTTTCAATGACTGAAGCTGTACTGCTGGGTGAAGGCTTCACCCTGATGTTCCTCGGCATGGGATTCGTGCTGGCGTTTCTGTTCCTGCTGATTTTCGCCATTCAGGGCATGTCCGCCGCCGTTAACCGCTTCTTCCCTGAACCGGCTCCGGCCCCGAAGGCGGCACCTGCGCCCGCCGCGCCCGCCGACGATTTCGCCCGCTTGAAGCCGGTGATTGCCGCCGCTCTCCACCACCATCGCCGACTTAACCCTTAATTCACGGAGGAATCCATGACCGTTGCCATTACCGATGTCGTCCTGCGCGACGCCCACCAGTCCCTTTTCGCCACCCGCCTGCGCCTTGACGATATGCTCCCCGTCGCCGCTCAGCTCGACGACGTGGGCTACGGCTCCCTCGAATGCTGGGGCGGCGCCACCTTTGACG
>NZ_KV793472.1:63467-63584 GCF_001808475.1 Klebsiella sp. HMSC09D12
CCCACCAGTCCCTTTTCGCCACCCGCCTGCGCCTCGACGATATGCTCCCCGTCGCCGCTCAGCTCGACAACGCGGGCTACTGGTCCCTTGAATGCTGGGGCGGCGCCACCTTTGACG
>NZ_KV793473.1:0-95410 GCF_001808475.1 Klebsiella sp. HMSC09D12
GTAGCCCGGACAGGTGCGCCAGCACCGCCTCCGGGATTTCCTGTGCTATGATTCAAAAAGGACAAAAATAACAACAGAATGAATCAGATGAGTAAACTCGATACCTTTATTCAACAGGCCACGGAAACGATGCCCATCAGTGGAACCTCGCTTATTGCTTCTTTATACGGCGACGCCTTGCTCCAACGCGGTGGGGAGGTCTGGCTCGGCAGCGTAGCGGCGCTGCTGGAAGGGCTGGGCTTCGGCGAACGATTCGTGCGTACTGCGCTGTTCCGCCTGAATAAAGAAGAGTGGCTCGACGTGGTGCGCATTGGCCGCCGAAGCTTCTACCGTCTCAGCGACAAAGGCCTGCGCTTGACTCGCCGCGCCGAACATAAAATCTATCGCGCCAGCGCCCCGGAATGGGACGGCACCTGGCTACTGCTACTGTCGGAAGGGCTTGAGAAGAGCACGCTGGCGGAGGTCAAAAAACAGCTGCTATGGCAGGGATTTGGCGCGCTGGCGCCGAGCCTGCTGGCTTCACCGTCGCAAAAGCTGGCGGATGTGCAATCTCTGCTGCACGACGCGGGCGTGGCGGAAAATGTCATCTGCTTCGAAGCCCACTCCCCGCTGGCGCTCTCCCGGGCGGCGCTGCGCGCCCGCGTTGAAGAGTGCTGGCATCTCACCGAACAGAACGCGATGTATGAGACGTTTATCAATTTGTTTCGTCCTCTGCTGCCGCTGCTTCGCGACTGCGAGCCCGCAGAACTGACGCCCGAACGCTGCTTTCACATTCAACTACTGCTGATTCACTTCTACCGCCGGGTGGTGCTTAAGGATCCGCTGCTGCCCGAAGAACTGCTCCCTGCACACTGGGCCGGGCAAACCGCGCGCCAGCTGTGCATCAATATTTATCAACGCGTTGCGCCCGGCGCGCTGGCCTTCGTCGGCGAGAAGGGCGAAAGCTCGGTGGGGGAACTTCCCGCGCCGGGGCCGCTCTATTTCCAGCGTTTCGGCGGACTGTCGGGCGTATAAGGAGGCACCATGCCCATTTATCAGATTGACGGTATGACGCCGGTTGTACCGGACGAAAGCTATGTTCATCCCACCGCCGTGCTGATTGGCGACGTGATCCTCGGCAAAGGGGTCTACGTCGGGCCTAACGCCAGCCTGCGCGGCGATTTTGGCCGTATCGTGGTGAAAGATGGCGCTAACATCCAGGACAATTGCGTGATGCACGGTTTTCCCGGCCAGGATACGGTCGTGGAGGAGGAGGGACATATCGGCCACGGCGCGATTCTGCACGGCTGTACCATCGGCCGCAACGCGCTGGTGGGCATGAGCGCGGTGATTATTGACGGTGCCAGGATTGGGGAGAATAGCATTGTCGGCGCCTCAGCCTTTGTGAAAGCCAACGCCGAAATGCCCGCCAACCATCTGATTGTCGGCAGTCCGGCCAAAGCCATCCGCGCGTTAAGCGAACAGGAGCTGGCCTGGAAAAAGCAGGGAACGCGGGAGTATCAGATGCTGGTGGAGCGCTGCAAGCAGACGCTGCATCAGGTGGAACCGCTCAAAGAAGCAGAGCCGGACAGAAAGCGTCTCGTCTTTGACGAGAATTTACGGCCAAAGTCATCGTCCTGAGGGGAAAATATGGCAGAAAAATTATCCGCTCAATGCCACTGCGGCGCGGTGGCGTTTACCGTTGAACTCAGCGATGGCTTCAACACCGCTCGACGCTGCAACTGTTCATTTTGCCGGATGCGGGGAGCGGTTACGGTCTCCGCGCCGCTTTCAGGAATCAATATCTTACGCGGGCGGGAGAAGCTCACGGAGTATCGCTTTAACACCGGTGAAGCCGTGCACTTTTTCTGCTCGGTATGCGGGATTTACACTTTTCATCAGCGGCGTTCAAATCCGCAGCAGTACGGGATGAATGTGGCCTGCATTGCAGGCGTGTCGCCCTTCGATTTTCCCTGCGTGGAGGTCAACGATGGCGTGAATCATCCGAAAGATGGCGGCGGGGGCGTGGTGGGGTATTTGCGCTACGAGAAAAAGTGAAACTCTCCTCCCGCCGGGAAGCAGGAGGAGGCAAATCTTATGCGGCAACGACGCTGTCGATAGCGGCTTTCGCATCAGACTGCGCTTTCGCGGCGACTTCCGGACCGTAAGCGATGCCTTCAGCAAAGACGAAGTTCACGTCGGTGATGCCGATAAAACCGAGGAAAGTAGAGAGATACGGGGTCACCAGATCGGTCGGGGTATCTTTATGGATACCGCCGCGGCTGGTGACGACCACCGCACGTTTTCCTTTTACCAGACCTTCTGGCCCTTTCTCGGTATAGCGGAAGGTGACGCCAGCGCGAGCCACCAGGTCGAAGTAGTTTTTCAGCTGAGTCGGAATGTTGAAGTTGTACATCGGCGCCGCAATAACAATCACATCGTTCGCCTGCAGTTCAGCGATCAGTTCGTCGGACAGCGCCAGCGCTTCCTGCTGACGCGGCGTCAGCGGCGCATCGCTCGGACGCAGGGCGCCAACCAGCTCGCCGTCCAGTACCGGGATCGGATTTGCAGCCAGGTCGCGCACGGTAATAACGTCTTGCGCGTGTTTTTCACGCCATTGTTCAACAAAATAGTCGGACAGCTGACCAGATTGCGAGTACCCTGCCAGAATACTGGATTTGAGAACTAATACTTTGCTCATGGGTGTTTCCTTTTTTAATGTGATTGACGGGCCTGTGCCCTGGTGCTTGATGACACTGTATTCACAATCATGTCACAGAGAAAGCGCAATAAATCGAACTCTGTATTCAGTTTTTTTGAACAAGGCACGAAATGCGCGGATGTGGTACTCTAGCGCAATATTTCATAAGAGATTTTTCCCGGCAGTGCACTGCCCGATAACGCTATGACAGAACAACAAAAATTCACCTTCTCACAGCTCCTTACGCAGCTGGATGGCCTGATGCTGCGCGATAAGTCGCGCTTTGCCCGTCGCCTGCACGGCGTGAAGAAGGTTAAAAATCCTGATGCCCAACAGGCCATTCTGCAGGAGATGGCGCAAGAAATTGAACAGGCGGCAGGGAGAGTCCTGCTGCGCGAAGCCGCGCGGCCAGCGATTTCCTATCCGGATAACCTGCCGGTTAGCCAGAAAAAACAAGCGATCCTCGAAGCCGTGCGCGATCACCAGGTGGTGATTGTGGCGGGGGAAACCGGGTCGGGGAAAACCACCCAGTTGCCGAAAATTTGCATGGAGCTGGGACGCGGCGTTAAAGGCTTAATCGGCCATACCCAGCCGCGTCGTCTGGCCGCGCGTACCGTTGCCAACCGTATTGCCGAGGAGCTGCAAACGGAACCAGGCGGCTGCATCGGTTACAAAGTTCGCTTCAGCGATCACGTCAGCGACAATACGATGGTTAAGCTGATGACCGACGGTATTCTGCTGGCGGAAATCCAGCAGGATCGGCTACTGATGCAGTACGACACCATCATCATCGATGAAGCGCACGAACGCAGCCTGAATATCGACTTCCTGCTCGGCTATTTGCGGGAACTGCTGCCGCGTCGCCCGGATCTGAAAATCATCATTACCTCAGCGACCATCGACCCGGAACGCTTCTCGCGCCACTTTAACAACGCGCCGATTATCGAAGTGTCCGGACGAACCTTCCCGGTTGAGGTGCGCTATCGGCCCATCGTTGAGGACGCCGATGACACCGAACGCGATCAACTGCAGGCGATCTTTGACGCCGTTGACGAGCTGGGACGTGAAAGCGCTGGCGATATCCTCATTTTTATGAGCGGCGAGCGGGAAATTCGCGATACCGCCGATGCGCTTAACAAGCTGAATCTGCGCCACACCGAGGTGCTGCCGCTGTATGCGCGGCTCTCCAATAGCGAGCAGAACCGCGTGTTCCAGGCCCATAGCGGGCGGCGAATTGTGCTGGCGACCAACGTCGCGGAAACCTCGCTGACCGTACCGGGCATTAAGTACGTTATCGACCCCGGTACCGCGCGCATCAGCCGCTACAGCTTCCGGACCAAAGTGCAGCGTCTGCCGATTGAGCCGGTTTCTCAGGCGTCGGCCAACCAGCGTAAAGGCCGCTGCGGCCGCGTATCTGACGGGATCTGCATTCGTCTTTATTCAGAAGACGACTTCCTGTCGCGCCCGGAATTTACCGATCCGGAGATTCTGCGCACCAACCTGGCGTCGGTTATCCTGCAAATGACCGCGCTCGGACTCGGCGATATTGCCGCTTTCCCGTTCGTTGAAGCGCCGGATAAACGCAATATTCAGGACGGCGTGCGTCTGCTGGAAGAGCTGGGGGCGATTACCACTGACGAACAGCAGACCGCCTATAAGCTGACGCCGATGGGGCGCCAGCTCAGCCAGCTGCCGGTGGACCCGCGTCTGGCGCGAATGGTGCTGGAGGCGCAAAAACACGGCTGCGTGCGCGAGGCGATGATTATCACCTCGGCGCTCTCTATTCAGGACCCGCGCGAGCGGCCAATGGATAAGCAGCAGGCTTCCGATGAGAAGCATCGCCGCTTCCACGATAAAGAGTCCGACTTCATGGCGTTCGTCAACCTGTGGAACTACCTGGGCGAGCAGCAAAAAGCGCTCTCCTCGAACCAGTTCCGCCGCCAGTGCCGGGTCAATTTTCTCAACTACCTGCGCGTGCGCGAGTGGCAGGATATCTACACTCAGCTGCGTCAGGTCGTTAAAGAACTCGGCCTGCCGGTGAATAGCGAACCGGCAGAGTATCGCGAAATTCACACCGCGCTGCTGACCGGTTTGCTGTCGCACATTGGTATGAAAGATACCGATAAGCAGGAATACACCGGCGCGCGCAACGCTCGCTTCTCTATCTTCCCCGGCTCCGGGCTGTTTAAAAAGCCGCCGAAATGGACGATGGTCGCCGAGCTAGTGGAAACCAGCCGCCTGTGGGGGCGTATCGCCGCACGCATAGAGCCGGAATGGGTCGAGCCGGTCGCTCAGCACTTGCTCAAACGTTCTTACAGCGAACCGCACTGGGAGCGCGCGCAGGGCGCGGTGATGGCGACGGAGAAGGTCACCGTTTACGGTCTGCCTATCGTCGCGGCCCGTAAGGTCAACTACAGCCAGATTGACCCGGCGCTGTGCCGCGAACTGTTTATCCGCCATGCGCTGGTGGAGGGCGACTGGCAGACCCGCCACGCCTTCTTCCGTGACAACCTGAAGCTGCGCAACGAGATTGAAGAGCTGGAGCATAAGTCGCGCCGCCGCGACATTCTTGTCGACGACGAAACGCTGTTTGAGTTCTACGACCAGCGCATCAGCCATGACGTCATCTCCGCGCGCCACTTCGATAAATGGTGGAAACAGGCCAGTCGCGAGACGCCGGATCTGCTTAACTTTGAAAAAAGTATGCTGATTAAAGAAGGCGCGGAGCAGGTCAGTAAGCTGGACTATCCGAACTTCTGGCACCAGGGCAATCTGAAGCTGCGTCTGACCTATCAGTTCGAGCCGGGCGCAGATGCCGACGGCGTGACGGTGCATATTCCGCTGCCGCTGCTCAACCAGGTGGAAGAGGCCGGGTTTGAGTGGCAGATCCCCGGTCTGCGCCGGGAGCTGATTATCGCCCTGATTAAATCGCTGCCGAAGCCGGTGCGCCGCAATTTTGTCCCGGCGCCAAACTACGCGGAAGCGTTTCTCGGCCGCGCGACGCCGCTGGAGCTGCCGCTGCTGGATTCCCTTGAGCGCGAACTGCGGCGGATGACCGGCGTGACTATTGACCGCGAGGCCTGGCAGTGGGATCAGGTGCCCGATCACCTGAAAATCACTTTCCGGGTGGTGGACGACAAAAATAAGAAGCTACAGGAAGGGCGCTCGCTGCAGGATCTGAAAGATGCCCTGAAAGGCAAGGTACAGGAGACGCTGTCCGCAGTCGCCGATGACGGTATAGAGCAGAGCGGGCTACATATCTGGAGCTTTGGCCGCCTGCCGGAGAGCTACGAGCAGAAGCGCGGCAACTATAAAGTTAAGGCCTGGCCGGCGCTGGTGGACGAACGCGACAGCGTGGCCATCAAGCTGTTTGATAATCCGCTCGAGCAGCAGCAGGAGATGTGGCGCGGCCTGCGCCGCCTGCTGCTGTTGAATATCCCATCGCCGATTAAATATCTGCATGAGAAGCTGCCGAATAAAGCCAAGCTGGGGCTCTATTTCAACCCCTACGGCAAGGTGCTGGATCTGATCGATGACTGTATCTCCTGCGGCGTCGATAAGCTGATCGATGAAGCGGGTGGCCCGGTGTGGAGCGAGGAGGGCTTTGCCGCGCTGCATGAAAAAGTGCGCGCTGAGCTCAACGAGACGGTGGTGGAGATCGCCAAACAGGTTGAGCAGATCCTGACCGCGGTGTTCAACATCAATAAACGCCTGAAAGGTCGCGTCGATATGACCATGGCGCTGGGGCTGTCGGATATTAAATCGCAGATGAGTGGGCTGGTGTATCGCGGCTTCGTCACCGGCAACGGCTTCCGCCGCCTGGGCGATACGCTGCGCTATCTGCAGGCGATTGAAAAACGGCTGGAGAAAATGGCGATCGACCCGCACCGCGACCGCGTGCAGATGCTGAAGGTGGAGAGCGTGCAGCAGGCGTGGCAGCAGTGGCTGAATAAGCTACCGCCCAATCGTCGCCAGGATGAGGACGTGCAGGAGATTCGCTGGATGATTGAAGAGCTGCGCGTCAGCCTGTTCGCCCAGCAGCTCGGCACGCCTTATCCGATTTCCGACAAGCGGGTGCTGCAGGCAATGGAGCAGATTACGGCCTGAGCCGCTGCATTCCCCGGTGGCGCAGGCTGCCGGGGAAATCTGTTGGCGTCAGGCGTTCACCCACGCGAGGGTGAACCCGTCCCAACCTTTGCTGCCCACGGTTTGCAGGGCCGTTACCGTCAGGCGCGGGTCGCTGCCCATCATCGCAATAAACTCCCTGACGCCCTGAACGCGGTCATCTGCGCTATGCGGATCGGTCACTTCGCCGTCGCGCACCACGTTATCGCCAATGATCAGCGTCCCCGGGCGAGAGTAGCGCAAAGCCCAGCGCAGATAGTTTGGGTTATTCGGCTTATCCGCATCGATAAAGATCAGATCAAACGGCGGATGGTCGCCCAGCTTCTCCAGCGTGGCCAGCGCCGGGCCTTCCCGCACCTCAACGAGCTTATCCACGCCCGCCATGCGCAGGTTCTCGCGCGCCACGGCGGCATGGTGCGCATCGGCCTCCAGGGTGACTAATTCGCCATCGGCAGGCAATTCCCGGGCCATCCAGATGGTGCTGTAGCCGCCGAGCGTGCCAATCTCGAGGATGCGTCTGGCGCCCGTCATGCGCACCAGCAGGGCCAGAAACTGCCCCTGATTGGCGGCAACATCGATGGCCGGAAGCCCGGCGCGCTGGTTATTTTCCAGAACCTGGTTGAGCAAGGGATCGTTGGGGATTAACGCTTCCACCAGATAATTATCTACTGCCGACCACTGTTGTTGCATGTCAGATTTCCCGTATTACATCCCTGATGAATCAGACCAGCCGCCTCCCAGCGACCGGTACAAATCGACTTGCGCCAGCAGCAGATTGTTTTTCACCTGCACCACGCTGAGCTGGGTGGAAAACAGCGTACGCTGGGCGTCCAGGACGTCAAGATAGGATGAGTAGCCGTTGCGATAACGGTTTTGGGCAATGCGCAGCGTCTCCCGGGCTACGTCCTCCTGGGCCTGCAGCTCCGTCAGCTGCTCCCCGTAGCGGCCAATAGCATCAAGGCTGTCATTGACCTCCTTAAACGCGCCGCGCACCGTTTTTTCGTAGCTATACAACGCCTGATTGCGCTGGGCCATCGACACGTCTACCTGGGCATTCAGCGCCTGGCGGTTGAGCAGCGGCGCCAGGATGCTGCCGCCAAGGCTCCATAAGCGTAGCGGATTATCCAGCAGGTCGGGCAGAGTGCGATCCTGCATGCTGCCGGTGGCGGTAAGGTTGATGGACGGCAGCAGCTGCGCCTGCGATGACGCCAGCGTGGCGTCGGCGGCCACCAGCTGACGCTGAGCCTGAACGATATCCGGGCGGCGATTGAGCAGGGTTGACGGCAGCTGGGACGGTAGCGACAGCGGCGTCAGCCGGGCAAAGGCGTTGCGCTTAACGGCGCCAGGATTAGCGCCGAGCAGCAGGCTGAGCGCGTTTTCCTGCTGGGCGATTTGGTGTTGCAGCGACGGAATTTGCGCCCGCGTCGAGCGCAGTTCGGAATCCGCCTGCATCAGTTCGAGGCGCGATGTATAGCCGGTCTCGAACTGACGTTTCGCCAGATTAAAGGCATCTTCCCGCGCTTTGAGCGTTTGTTGCGTTACCCGCAGCTGTTCGTCCAGCGAGAGCAGAGTGACATAGCCTGTCGCCACCGAAGAGGCGACGGTCAGGTTCGCCGCGGCGGCGGCGGCTTTTTGCGCCGCCAGACTGGCCTCCGCCGCGCTGGCGGCGCTGCGGTTAGCGCCCCAGATATCAACATCGTAGCTGGCGGTTAGCGCGCCTTTATACACCGTACTGTGGATCGGCAGACCGGTGGCGGCCGACTGCGACCGCGCACGGGTACCGGTCAGACCGGCGTCTAGTGAAGGAAAGAGGCTGCTGTCGGCGGCGTAGACCCGCGCCTGGTACTCGTTGACCCGTTCGCGGGCAATCAGCACGTCGCTGTTGTAGCGTAGCGCCTGGTCGACGTATTGATTAAGCGTACTGTCGTGAAAATTGCGCCACCACACGCCCTCGACCGGGCTGGCGGGGCCGATATCCGCGCGCCAGGCGGCGGGAATATGCAGCGTCGGCGCGGCCTGTGGGATATCAGCTGACTGGCAGCCAACCAGCGCAAGAATAACGGCGAGGGTGAGCGGACGAATCATCGCGTCTCCTCCCCGCGGGTGTCGATGGTGACCTGCACCGACATCCCCGGCCGCAGGCGCTGGCTGTTTTTCTGCCCCTCATCCACGGCGATGCGTACCGGAATGCGCTGGGCAATTTTGACGAAGTTGCCGGTGGCGTTGTCCGGCGAAATGGCGCTGAACTCAACCCCGGTGGCCGGGGAGATGCTCTGCACCGTACCGGTGAATTTCTCGCTGTTCAGCGCATCAACGGTAAAGGTTACCGGCTGCCCGACGCGGACCTCCGCCAGCTGCGTCTCTTTGAGGTTAGCGATCAGCCAGTGCTGCGGCGGTACCAGCGAGGTCAAATGCGTCCCGGCGGTCACGTAGGCGCCAAGGCGCACTGATATTTGCCCCAGCTGACCATCGGCGGGGGCGATAATGCGGGTATTCTGGAGGTCGATCTGCGCCAGTTCCAGCGCGGCCCTCGCACTGGCGACGTCGGCCAGCAGCGAATCCCGATTAACCATTGTCGATTGCAGATCCTGGCGCGACATTTCCAGCGTCGCTTTGGCCTGCTCGATATCCGCAGTCCCCTGCGCCGCGCTGGCGCGGGCGGAATCGCGTTCGCGGATCGAGAGCGAACCGTCGGCGGTCAGCTCCTGAACGCGTTTTAAATCCGCCTGGGTTTTCAGACTTTGCGCGCGGGCGTTTTGCAGCGCCGCTTCGTTACGTACGATGACCGCCTCGGCGCTTTTGCGCTGCTGCAGATTGTTCTTGAGCGCCGCCTCTTTCATCGCCAGCGTGGCTTCCGCCTGATGTACGCGCTGTTTATAGATGCGATCGTCGATCTGAAACAGCACATCGCCGGCTTTCACCTGATTAAAATCCTGAACCTTGACCTCGGTAATATAGCCGTTGACCTGCGGGCTGATAAACGTGGTTTGCCCGCGAACGTAGGCGTTATCGGTAAACTGGCTTTGCCGGGTAAACGGCGGCAGCTGCCAGGCGTAAAGAATAACCAGAACGCCGACAATACCAATTGCCGCGGCGGTAAAAATAGAGACCACGCGAATATTATTACGGGTGTTGGCCTGTTGTTTGGCCGCATCCTGCTGACTCATAATGACTCCAGAGTAAAAATTTTATTTGCTTCCCGTCGCGCGCTTTAACGCAACGCGGGCGGTAATACGTAATCTTATTAAGCGCCAGAAAACCCACACCAGCGTGGCGGCTGAAATCGCTGCCGTCAGCAGATAGGTATCATTGTAAGCGAGAATATTGGCCTGCAGCGTGGCGGCGTTTTGTAGCAGCGTGGTGGCCTGAACGTTGAGCAGGGTGCTGTCGCCAATCTGGCTTTGATACATTTGGCTGTACTGCTGCAAACGTTCAGTAATCAGCGGATTGAGGGTGGTCAACTGGTCGGCGAGCTGGCTGGAGTGAAACTTCTCCCGCCATGTCTGAAAGGTGCCGAGAATGGCCGACCCCAGCAGACCGCCGATATTCTGACTCATGCCGAACAGTACCGAGAAGCTTACCAGATTGCGCTGGTCGGCAATCACGCCGCCAATCCCTGCCAGCATTGCCGGAGCAAGGAAAAAGGCGCTGCCGAAGCCCAGCAGAAACTGGCTGAACATTAGCTGTTCCGGGCGGGTCAGGATGGTCGACTGGCTGTCGAGCAGCGAGGCAACCATGATCAGCGCCAGCGCCGTAGCGGTGGGCCAGTAGAGACGCTGCGGGTTGAGCGTCAGACAGCTGGCGACGATGCCGCAGATGATGCCGGCGAAAATCGACCACGCCAGATTGGTCATCTGTTCATTCTGCAGGCCGACGTACTGCAGCCAGCCGATGACCCCGGTATTTTGCTCCGCCAGCACGATGCGGATCAGCAGCATAATCAGCCCGAGGCGCAGAATGCTGCCGCTGGAGAGCCATTTAATATTGAGTAACGGGTTGCTGCGGTTATGTTCAAAGGCAATTGCGGAGACGATGAGCACCACCGCTCCCGCCAGCGCCCAGCCGATCCACGGCGCTTCAAACCACCAGTCCAGACGCCCCAGCGACAGCACCGCGGTAACCAGCGCCATTCCCGGCGCCAGCAGGAAGAAGGTGATAAAGTCTTTCTTCTCAAAAACTTTTTTACGATCGCTTGGGGGAAGCTTCAGGGCGATCACGCAGGCCAGCGATACCATCGCCAGCCCCAGTTCAAAGAAGTACAGTCCGCGCCACTCGTCAATTTGCAGCAGTTCGGTGGAAAACAGGCGCGCCAGCGGGATCGCCAGCGATGAGCCGGTAATACCGATAGTCAACGCTTTTAGCCGATGGCGGGCGGGCCAGGCCTGCACCTGATAGTAAATGCCTAACGAGCTCAGCGCCGCAGCGACCATCCCGTGGGCGGCGCGTACCATCAGCGCGGAGCTAAGGTCGTTGACGAACAGGTGAAAGAAGGTCACCAGCACATAGAGGACGAGAAAGCCTTCGGTGAAGGCGCGCAGGCCATACTGCTGACGGAATTTTACCAGCAGCAGGTTGATAGAGACGTTCGTCATCACGTAGACCGCCGGAAGCCAGGCTATCTCGGTGGACCAGGCGGCAAAGGTTCCCTGCAACAGTTGCAGGTTAGCGGTGACCACCGCGTTGCCCAGCGCGCCGGTCAGGCAGACCAACAGTCCAACGATCCCGTAGGCAATGCGCCTGGGCGTGCTGTGAATCGGGGTGGAAGGCGAGCCGAGGATCGCCGGTTTTTCGTGCGGAGCCCAGTCGTGGGGCACATAGGGGTTATCTTTACGGCGAGGCATTATTTTTTCTCTACCTCGCGCAGCAGTTTCTCCAGCACGCGCTGAGTCTGCTGCTGTTCGTCGGGCGTGATAGCGGTGAGGATCTCCTCACGCAGTTCATCGGCTACCGTTTTTACCTGCTGATACACCTCAAGGCCTTTAGCGGTGGCGATCAGCAGCCGTTTACGTTTGTCGCGTTCGGTTTTCACCCGCTCAACCAGACCCAAATCCACCAGCCGATTAAGCAACGGGACGAGGGTCGCGCTTTCGACGCCCAGCTCCTGGGCCAGCTCGCTTTGCGATAGCGGCTGCGCGTTGCGCGCGATAGCGGAAACGGCGACCCAGCTGGCCTGGCTCATGCCGAGGTCTTTGAGGCGACGGTTGACCGCCAGCCGCCAATGATGGGCGGTCAAATACAAAAGATGGGAGAAATTTAGCTGTCGGTTATCCATAGTTCGGTCTGCAATATCGTTAGAGCTCTAATGATTTTATGTCTGGCCAAAACGAGAATTCAAGTCCGATTGATAAAAACAGGTTAACGGTATGTGCGTTTATTGTGGTAGAAGCTTTGGAAGGGGGGAAGGAGAGTTCTGGTCTCAGCCCGGCTTTAACCGGGCTGAGAAGGGGGATTATCCCGGATAAATACCGCGATCTTTACGCGCCATCAGAATTCGCTCACAGGCCACGATATAGGCGGCAGTACGTAAAGAGCACGCTTTTTCCACCGCTTTATCGTAAACGTGAACGATCGCATCGGTCATAATGCGGTCCATTTTGGCGTTGATCTCTTCTTCGCTCCAGAAGAAGCTGGCCATATCCTGCACCCATTCAAAGTAGCTCACGGTGACGCCGCCGGCATTACAAATGACGTCCGGCACCACCACGATGCCGCGTTCGGCCAGCACGTCGTCCGCTTCCGGATAGGTCGGGCCGTTGGCGCCTTCAAGCACCAGTTTGCAGCTGAGGGTTTCCGCACGTTCGCGCGTAATCTGACCTTCCAGCGCCGCCGGGATCAGAATATCCATCGGCGTCGTCCAGAACGCTTCTTTGTCAATTTCGCGGGCGCCCGGGAAGCCGGCAATTTGCTTGTTCTCGGCCTGCCAGGCGGTCAGCGCGGCCATATCGATACCGCCTTCGTTATACAGCGTGGCGGTATGGTCCTGAATGGCCACAATGCGCGCGCCGACGCCAGCGAACAGGCGGGCCGCTTCACTGCCTACGTTACCAAACCCTTGCAGCGCGACCTTCGCGCCTTCGATTTCGATACCGCTGCGGCGGGCCACTTCGCGACCAGTGACGAAGACGCCGCGTCCCGTGGCCTTTTCGCGGCCCAGCGAACCGCCGAGATGAATCGGTTTACCGGTGACCACGCCGGTGATAGTGGTGCCGTGGTTCATCGAATAGGTGTCCATCATCCAGGCCATCACTTTACCGTTGGTGCCGACGTCCGGCGCCGGAATATCTTTTTGCGGCCCGATAATAATGCCGATCTCGCTGGTGTAGCGACGGGTCAGACGTTCCAGTTCACCTTCTGATAAAGAGAACGGATCGACGCGGATACCGCCTTTGGCGCCGCCGTAGGGAATATTGACTGCCGCACACTTGATGGTCATCCAGGCTGAGAGGGCCATGACTTCATTCAGGTCCACATCCGGATGGTAACGCACGCCGCCTTTACCCGGACCACGTGAGAGGTTGTGCTGGACGCGGTAGCCTTCGAAGTGGCGAATGGTTCCGTCGTCCATTTGTACCGGGATATCAACGATCAGCGCGCGTTTCGGATGGCGCAGCGTTTCGATCCAGTAGGCCAGATCGCCGAGGTAGGGGGCGACGCGATCGATTTGACGCAGGTAGGTGGTCCATGGAGATGTACTACTTTCAGAAGCGTAAGATAACTTTTCCATAAGAGTCCTGTTTTGCAGTAATAATTATTTTGTTAACCGTGGAAAGATACAGCCATAAAATCTGTAACGAGAATGTTATCACCAATTTAATGGGACGGTATTTGGCAAAAATGCAGAATATGCTGCCGTTATCGGTGGGGTTGAAGTTTTTGTGAATAAAAAAACGCAAAACAGCGTCGACTACGGATGAATATGCATCTTTGTGCATTAAAGCCGTAGTTTGGACCCTTTATCCCTATTTATCAGAATCTTGACTTCCTTCAAAAAGTGAACAAAACGCTATATTTGTGTGTTGACTTTGTTGCATTGCAGTGAGCATCCTTCGGCTGCTGCCGGCAGGGTGAATGGGTTGCCGGCAGCGAATCGCTTTATAACATCTCGCTCCTGGTGGCGACAGCGCCGGGAGCCTGCTTTAAGCGGCTGGCGCAGAAAATCGCGATAAGTGAAATCACCACCGTTCCCGCCAGATACCATGCGACCGGTATCCAGTCACCGTCATATTTTGCCAGCAGTCCGGTGGCGATCAGCGGAGCGGTACCCCCGGCGAGCGCGGCGCCAAGCTGGTAGCCAAGGGTGATGCCGGTGTAGCGAACGTTAGCGCTGAAGATCTCGGAGCAGAGCGTCCCCAATACCGCGGTAACCGGTGCCCACAGAATACCGAAGGCGATCACCGTGGCGAGCGCAATGCCCCACGTGCTGCGGGTATCCAACAGCAGAAACCACGGTACGATAAACAATCCAAGCAGCACCACGCTGAGCGTGTACATTTTCTGGCGTCCGATTCTGTCTGAAAGCAGTCCCATCAGCGGGATCATAACCGTAGCAACCAGCGCACCGAGGGTGACGGCTTCAAGCGCCTGGGATTTTTGATAGCTCAGCGTGGTGGTGGCATAGCTGACCACGAAAGTCGAAAAAATATAGAATGGCGCGGTTTCCACTACTTTGAGGCCCGCAGCAATTAACACTTCGCGCCAGTGATACTTGAGCGTATCGCGCAGCGGCGCCTTTGCTACCTGGCCTGACTGCTTCACCTGTTTAAATTCCGGCGTTTCATCAATATCTTTGCGGATCCACAGACCAATAAGAACCAGCACCGAGCTGAGCAGGAAAGGGATGCGCCAGCCCCAGGAGAGAAACTGCTCTTCGCTGAAAAGGGTCACTAGCGAGACGATAAAAGTGGCCATCAGCATGCCAATGGTCACGCCCGCCTGCGGAATGCTGCCGAAAAAACCTTTGCGCTTTTCCGGTGCGTATTCGTAGGCCAGCAATAGCGCACCGCCCCATTCGCCGCCGATGCCCATTCCCTGAACGATACGTAAGGTTATCAGCAGCGCTGGCGCCCATAAACCGATCATCTCATAGGTGGGAAGCAGACCGATGGCGACCGTTGCGCCGCCCATCAGGGAGAGCGTCAGGACCAGCGTTTTCTTACGCCCGATTCGGTCGCCAATATGTGCGAAGACCACCCCGCCAATCGGGCGAATGAAAAAGGTCAACGAGAACGAGAGCCAGGAGAGGATTAAACCGATGACCGGATCGACCATCGGAAAGAAAATCTTGTTGAATACCAGCGCCGCCGCCGTACCGTAAAGGAAATAATCGAACCATTCAATGGCGCTGCCGGTGAGGCTGGCAATGAGCACCTTTTTGTTTTTCTTGAGAATTGATGTGGTGCTGCTCTCGTGCAAGGTCATCTTTTAGCTACTCCCCCAGAGTCATCACAACCCGGTGACACCTGATGATTTTCAGGTGCAACCTGGCGAGCGATGAGGTTATTTAATTGTTAAGGAAGCTAGGGTTGTATGTTGCATTTGGCAAGTCTGGTCGCCGCGTCAGGGAGCCGTTTTTGCCATTTTTACCGGCGAATCGCGCCGTTATTTAGCCGTTTATTTGAACGTATTCGCTAACAATCGGGCGTATGGTGGTGAGTTATTGAGGTGCAACCGTTCTGTTTTTGGACGTTTCTTGTTATTTCAATCTTGTTACCGCTCAGGCTTTATTAACCCTTAAAGGCGGCTCCGGTTTATCATGGTATCCACAATCCCGTGAAGGGTGACATTGGCGCAAAGGAGAGAACATGTCGGAGCATTTTCCATCGCTGCCGGAGGCGACGCTAGCCGCGGCGAACCAGCTGGGGGCCTGGCTGGCGCAGCATGATTTGCCGCAGCAGCCATCAATCGATGTCGTGGTGCTGGCGGGCAATGCGGTGATCCCAACCATTGATTTCGCCTGCCAGCTGGCGGCGCATCACGCCGTTCCGCTACTGATCAGCGGTGGTATCGGGCATTCCACTTCGTTTTTATACCACGCGGTGTTGAACGATCCGCGCTATTGCACCATCCCGGTAGCCGATCGCGCCGAGGCGCACATTCTGGCCGATATTGCCCACCGGTTCTGGGCTATTCCTCGCGAATACATTGTCGTGGAAGACCGCTCCACCAACTGTGGAGAAAATGCGCGTTTTACCCGGCAAATGCTGGAACAGAGAGGTATTACACACCGAACGGGCGTGGTGATCCAGGACCCGACCATGCAGCGGCGAACGATGGCGACCTTTGCCCGCGTCTGGCAAGACGCAGCGCATGCGCCGATGTGGCACAGCGCGCCGGGGTGTTCGCCGGTGTTGTGCAATGGCGATAACGGCGTCACCTTTAGCGGCGATAGCAGCGGCCTGTGGCCGGTGGAACGCTATCTGGCGCTGATCCTCGGCGAGCCGCCGCGGCTAGCGGACAATCCGCAGGGTTATGGCCCGTTGGGTAAGGGATTTATCGCTCATGTGGATATTCCGCCGCAGATTATTGATGCGTGGCAGACGCTGCGCAAGGACCGTCTGCTGTCCGATACATTGAGCGCACGCCAGCTGGCTTAGCTATTAGCCTTAACGCTGTCAGTCAGCCGTTGTCTTTGGCAAGCGCAGGGATGGTCCGGACGTATCCGCCGCATTGCCCGTTTGCGTTGGCGATATCGCAAACGGGCAGGTAGTGTTACTGAATTGTGATTTTTTTAGCGCCGGCTTGGTCTGTTTTTATGAAATATCTCACAAAAACAAACGTCCGGCCTGTCTCTTTGCCCTTTGGACGATAATTTTTAACATCTATTTCACCTGTTAAAAACAATAATCCTGAGGAGCAGACCATGACAGCACCCGTTCAACACCCTATGTATATTGACGGTCAGTTTGAAGCCGGCCGCGGTGATGCATGGATTGAGGTGATCAATCCGGCCACGGAAGCGCTCATATCGCGTATTCCTGACGGCAGCGCGGAAGATGCGCAGCGCGCGATTCTCGCTGCTGAGCGCGCTCAGCCGGGCTGGGAAGCCTTACCTGCGATCGAGCGAGCGGGGTGGCTGCGTAAAATCGCTGCCGGTATCCGCGAACGGGCCGACGAGATCGCCGCGCTGATTGTCGCCGAAGGCGGGAAGATCCAGCAGCTGGCGGCGGTAGAGGTCTCCTTTACCGCGGAGTACCTGGATTATATGGCCGAATGGGCGCGTCGTTATGAGGGCGAAATTGTGCAAAGCGACCGCCCGGGAGAAAACATTCTGGTATTCAAACGCGCGCTGGGCGTGACCACAGGCATCCTGCCGTGGAATTTCCCGTTCTTCCTGATTGCCCGCAAGCTGGCGCCAGCGCTGATTACCGGCAATACCATCGTAATTAAACCGAGTGAGTTTACGCCGAATAACGCCATCGCTTTTGCGCAAATCGTTCATGATATCGGCCTGCCGAAAGGGGTCTTTAATCTGGTGCTGGGCCGCGGCGAAACCGTGGGTCAGGAGCTAGCCGGCAATCCAAAGGTCGCGATGGTCAGCATGACCGGCAGCGTCACCGCAGGGGAGAAGATCATGGCCGCGGCGGCGAAAAACATCACCAAAGTATGCCTGGAGCTGGGCGGGAAAGCGCCGGCTATCGTGATGGATGATGCGGATCTTGAGCTGGCGGTAAAAGCGGTGGTCGATTCTCGCGTGATTAATAGCGGGCAGGTGTGTAACTGCGTTGAGCGCGTGTATGTGCAAAAAGGGCTATACGATCGCTTCGTTAACCGTTTGGGCGAAGCGCTGAAAGCGGTGCAGTTTGGCGATCCGGCAGCGCGCGACGATATTGCCATGGGGCCGTTGATCAATGCCGCAGCGCTGGAGCGGGTTGAGCAGAAGGTAGCGAAAGCGGTGGCTCAGGGCGCCCGTATCGCTCTGGGTGGGAAAGCGGTGGAGGGTAAAGGCTATTTCTATCCGCCGACGCTGCTGCTGGACGTGCGCCAGGAGATGGATATCGTTCATGAAGAGACGTTCGGTCCGGTACTGCCGGTCGTGGCGTTTGATACCCTGGAAGAGGCGCTGGCGATGGCCAACGACAGCGATTACGGGCTGACGTCATCAATCTATACCCGCGATTTGAACGTCGCGATGAAGGCGATTAAGGGGCTGAAGTTTGGTGAAACCTATATTAACCGCGAGAACTTTGAGGCGATGCAGGGTTTCCATGCCGGATGGCGTAAATCAGGGATTGGCGGCGCCGACGGTCGTCACGGCCTGAATGAGTATCTGCAAACCCAGGTGGTCTATCTGCAGGCCTGATTTAGCAGAGGAGCGGCGCGTTCCCCGGAGGCGATGCTGCGCATCTGTCCGGGCTGGAGGTTACCAGCCGTCTGCGGTCCGGTAGCCCGGGAAAGGCGCGTTGCGCCGCCCCCGGGAGTTATTTGGCGAATTTATCCAGCACGCGAATCAGCTGGGTCACGAAACCGTATTCGTTATCGTACCAGGCGACGGTTTTTACGAGCTGGAGATCGCCAACTTCTGCGATCTCCAGCTGGGTGGCGTCGTAAATTGAACCGAAATGGCTGCCGATAACGTCTGAGGAGACGATCTCCTCTTCGGTATAACCAAATGACTCATTGTTCGCCGCCGCCTCCCTCATCGCCTGATTAACCTCCTCGGCGGTCACTTTTTTCTCCAGCACCGACACCAGTTCGGTCACCGAACCGGTTTTGGTCGGCACGCGCTGAGCGTGGCCTTTCAGCTTGCCGCTAAGTTCAGGGATGACCAGACCGATAGCTTTCGCCGCTCCGGTGGTATGCGGAATGATATTTTCCGCCGCCGCGCGGGATGCGCGTAAATCTTTGCCGCGAGGGCCATCAACCAGCGACTGGGTGCCGGTATAGGCGTGAATCGTGGTCATGGTTCCCACTTTAATACCAAAGGCGTCATTCAGCACTTTCGCCATCGGCGCCAGGCAGTTGGTGGTGCAGGATGCTACAGAAATTATCGTATCGTTGGCGTCCAGCGTATCGTCGTTAACGTGATAGACGATGGTCTTCATATCGCCCGCCGGCGCGGAGATCAGAACTTTTTTGGCTCCGGCGGTCAGATGCGCCTGCGCTTTCTCTGATGAAGTGTAAAAGCCGGTACACTCCACGATAAGTTCAGCGCCCGTCGCTTTCCACGGAATATGCTGGGCCTCTTTTTCGGCATAAACGGTGATTTTTTTGCCATCAACGATCAGCGCATCTTCAGTAAAATCAACGCTCCAGGGGAAAGGTCCGTAGTTAGAGTCGTGCTTTAGCAGGTAGGCCAGCACTTTCGGTGAGGTGAGATCGTTAATGGCGACCACCTCTAAGGAACTATTAACCTCCAGTAACCGGCGCAGCACCAGCCGTCCAATACGCCCAAATCCATTAATCCCGAGTTTGCTCATGAAGAATCTCCAGGTCAGTTGAATCGTGATGTGAAAACTTCTCCAGGCTTAGTCCAGCAGTCAGGATAGGGCAACCAGCGAATTTTTTGCCGCGAGAAAGGTGGCTGCTAAATATAGCGGGAAAAGCGTGTAAATCCGGGAGGTTGAGGGTATGACGGAAACGGCTAATAATTTTTTGTTTCAGCGTTATACGCCACGGGCATATTGGCTGCGCAGAGAAAAGGAAAGGGCGGACCCGTAAAGACCCGCCGATGGCGATTATCTGGCCAAAGCGCCTGATTCAGCGAAAGCGGCTAGCGCGGCGCCGTCAAGACGATAGCGCACCCATTCACTTTGCGGCAGCGCGCCAATGCTCAGATAAAAATCGATGGCCGGCTGGTTCCAGTCGAGCACGCTCCACTCTAACCGGCCGCATTCTCTTTTAACCGCTAGCCGAGCAATGGTGCGCAAGAGTGCTTTTCCCGCGCCGTTGCCGCGAAACTCGGGCGAGACGTACAGGTCTTCCATATAGATGCCATTGCGTCCGAGCCAGGTGGAATAGCTGGTGAAGAACACCGCATACCCAGCGACCTTATTTTCTATCTCGCAGATCAGCGCTTCCGTTTTGCTGTCGCTGGCGAAAAGGGTGGCCTGGATCTCCTCGACCGTGGTAACCACCTGCTCCGGCGCTTTTTCATACACTGCGAGCTCATAAATCATGTCATAAATTGCTTTTGCGTCCGCCGGGCTGGCCTGACGAATGGTCATATTCATTGAATTACCTGTTGTGCCGTCGTGAGTTTGATACCGCAAAGCATAAACGTTAAGGTTAGAAGAATTAAGTGCAATGAAATCACTGAATGATGAATATTATGCATCCCGCCCTTCGCCGTCTTGATTTAAACCTGCTGCCGGTATTCGAGGCGGTCTACCGCTATCGCTCGGTCCGCCTGGCGGCGGAAGAGTTAGCAATGAGCACATCGGCGTTAAGCCACGCGCTATCCAGACTGCGCGCGGCGCTTAACGATCCGCTTTTTTATCGTGAGGGTCACCGCATGTGCCCCAGCGTATATGCGACCCAGCTCGCGCCGTCGATATCATCTGCGTTAAAGTTTTTAAATCAGGAGCTCACCCCGCAGCCAAAGTTTGTCGCTTCCGCCAGTACCGACTGCCTACAGATCGCGATCACGGATTTCACCGCGCAGTGCGTTTTTCCAACCCTGATGTCCAGACTTCACCACCAGGCGCCGGGTTTGCGTTTCGAACTGCGTTATCTGCCGCATAGTCCGGCGCTGACGGAACTGCTGGCCGGAGAGGTGGACCTGGCGTTGGGTTTCAGCGCGCTCAATGAAGCGGAACATCCGGAACTGGATGAGATTTGCTGGCTGCAGGATGACTATGTTGCGATGAGTAACGAAAGGCGGAACAGACTCACGCTGGCGGATTATCTGGCGGCCCAGCATCTGGTGGTCACTCCGTGGAATGAAAGCCAGGGGGTTCTCGATGTGCAGCTGGCGAAAATGGGCTTCACGCGACATATCACCATCAAAACCCCCTCAATGCTGAGCGCACCGTTTATTATTGCGCAAAGTGAACTGTTGATGGCGATGCCGCGCTCGGCTGCTGAAAAGATGCTCGCAACCGCCGGGTTGAAGATTTTTGAACTGCCGTTTGAGGTGCCGCCATTTGAAGTGAAAATCTATTCCCATAAGCGCAGCGGTCAGCGCGGCGCAAGCCAGTGGCTGAAAGACACGCTGCGGGAGTGGGCGGCGCCGGAGGGCATCTGATGGCGGGTTTGACGAGTCAGCGATATATGCTTAACTCATGATATCAGAAATGTAAAATCTGTGTTAACAATCAAGGCGCGCATTGACTCTACGCGCTGCGCCGCTCATCCATAAAAGATAAGAGAGACAAATTGAAATTAGCCGGACCTCATCCAGATGAACTGCGTCGTCTGCAATCGCTGCGGGCATCCGGGTTACTGAATAGCGGAAAAGAAGAGCGCTTCGATCGCCTGACCAGGCTGGCGCGTACGCTCTACGATCTGCCGGTGGCGTCGATTAGCCTCGTCGGGGAGAACACCCTGCATGTAAAATCCTGCGCCGGACTTGATGTGGATACGCTGCCGAGGGATATCACCTTCTGCGCGCACACCATTCTGCAAACCGATCCTTTAATCGTCAATGACCTGCAGCAGGATATGCGCTTTCACGATAACCCGCTGGTGACGGAAGCGCCGTTTATTCGCTTTTATGCCGGGTATCCGGTTCAGCTACCTGACGGCGCGACGGTAGGTTCGTTCTGCCTTATGGATCATAAGCCGCGCGCTTTTTCCGGACATGAAATTCAGATATTGAGTGACCTGGCCGCCATTGTAGAAGATGAATTCAAAGTGCTGGATGCGGCGACCGCCGACGAACTGACGGGGTTATTTAACCGGAGGGGATTTTTGTCGTTAGCGGAGTATGCGCTGTTAACAGCCAGACGGCGAAGTGAACCGGCGAGCCTGGTGTTTATCGACCTCGATCGCTTTAAGCTGATTAACGATACCTGGGGCCATGAGCAAGGGGATAAAGCCCTGACGGCAATCGCCGATGTGATGAAGTCTACCTTCAGAGAGTCGGATTTAATTGCCAGACAGGGCGGCGATGAGTTTATCATCCTGCTTGCCAATACCGCCCAGCAGGCCGCGAACAAGGCGATGGAGCAGCTTAGCCAGAAGGTTGCCGAGTATAATCAGCAAGCGGGTAATCCGTGGCAGCTGGCGTTCTCATGGGGCTGCGTTGAATACGATCCCCATGAGCACCATAGTCTCAATGACATCGTTGCAGTGGCCGACCGGCGGATGTATCAGGCTAAAACGAGCCATGGCGCAGAGCGCCGGTAGGCGTGTCGCCCGGCGTCGTCTGCCGGGCGTCTGCGGCATCCCCTGCGGTTCAGGCGGGTGATCGCCGCAGCTTACGCAATCTTAGTGGAGTCCAAGACGGATCAATTCAACGGGCTCGAATTTGCCTTCAGCGCCTTCAACTTCTACTGTCTTATTACGACGCAGCTGGGCAGGAGTAAGACCATTGGCATGTATAGCAACAATTTTACCGGTTTTACCCGTCCCGTTAATCATTACCTGACTACCGTTAGTAATAGGGTTGCGGTTACGATCGTAAGTGATCATGGCTATTTCTCCTCTTAATAATCTGCAAATAAAACTCCGCTTAACCACCAGGCTTACTCCCGGCAACGGACGTAATACAAATACGCCTCTGAGGCTGGCGTTTTTTTGTTTTTGATCAACATCACACTTTTTAGCGGTCAGCGAAGGCCATTTCCTGACCGTTCGTCCGCGCGTTATGCTTCTGCAGGTCTTTGACTTTGTACACTATGGTTGCGGATGCTCAGGTTGCAGACGCGGTTGCGGCTGCTAAACTTTTGGCGGGCATAACGGAGCGGAACGATGAACAACAAAGACGAGCAAACGGGGCTGATCGGGCTTGCGATTGGCGCAGCGGTCATTGGCCTGGTGTCTGACCAGAAGCCAATTAATCGGGAAAGTATTGTTGAGGAACTGATGCGGTTAGGCAGGCAGAAGGGAGATGGTGTCGAGGACGAGATTTTTAAAAAAGCGGCAACGCTGGTGCGAAAGGGGATATAAACCCCGATAAAGAGATAAACGAAGCCCGGGTATCAGAAAACCCGGGATTACACCGGGAGCAAAGTCATCATTAGCCAGGCTAAAAAAATGCATATCAGCGTCATATACCAGACAAAACTCATTTTACCACCTGACTCTACAGCGCCATGCCAATCACTGCGTTAACCACGGATGAAGCCATTAACACGCCGCCAACGATATAACAGGTTCGGTTCTTTCGGCTCGCGGCTAAGGCCAGAAGAACAATAGCTGCGGCAAAGAATGGGATAGCTATGATGCTAAATGTGTTCATGATTCCCTGAGGCCTTATTCGTCAATATTCCCGCAAGTGGCTTCGCGGTTAAGAAGGCATAGACCGCGATTCGAAATCTACCGGAACCCGGTTAATCTTCCTGCATCCACATATCGGCTTCTTCAAACATTTCCTGCACGGCGCGGCTGATCTGCTCCTTCTCGTGCTTGCTGGCGTCGGTATTAATCGAAGCTAAAGTCATCATCGGTTTTACGCGGACGTCGGCATCGGGAAAAATGCGGTGAACTCGCTTCGTCAGTTCATTAAGAATGATCTCTTTAGCGCCGGCCAATCCCTCGAAATTTCTTTTGTCATAAATCAGTTCTACAAACATGCGTTATCCCGGTTATTTTGATGACAGCCAGTATTGTACTGTAATTATATACAGCGTCAAGGCGACAGAATAAGTTCCTCGCGCAGGCGCGATCTCTGCTTTTGCATCAAATGCCGGAGTAGGGCAATTGTTTTTTTATAAGTACGTAAAAGTTAATGAATTTTTAATAAAAGGTGGTTATGTTGACTCCATCACCATCTTTTTAAGGGTTTTCCATGCGCGATAAATACTCTGGCCTGCAGATAGGCATCCACTGGCTGGTTTTTTTATTAGTGATTGGCGCGTACGCGGCGATGGAGCTGCGGGGCTTTTTCCCGCGCAGCGCGCGGCCTGCCATTAATATGATTCACGTCTCGTGCGGTATTTCTATCTTTGTTCTGATGGTGGCGCGCCTGATCGTGCGCCTGAAATCACCGGCGCCGCCGATAGTCCCCAAGCCATCGCCGATGATGACCGGCTTCGCGCATCTCGGGCATCTGGTGATCTATCTGCTGTTTATCGCGCTGCCGATCATCGGCATGGTCATGATGTACTATCGCGGCAACCCGTGGTTCGCTTTTGGTCTGACCATGCCGCACGCAGCGGAAAGCGACTTTGAACTGGTGGATAATCTGAAAGCGTGGCATGAGCTGCTGGCCAATACCGGCTACTTTATTATCGGCCTGCACGCGCTGGCGGCGCTGATGCACCATTATTTCTGGAAAGATAACACGCTGCTGCGGATGATGCCGCGTAAGCGCTAAACCCTGCTAAACCCGCTTCGGCGGGTTTTTTGTCGCTCTTTATTTTAATTGTGATAAAAATGTTATCAACAATAAAAAAAGGGGAAGGGTATGAAAGTCAGACTTGCCATCGCAGAAGAGGCTCCGGCCCTTTGGGAAGTTCGTAATCAGGCGATTCGCCACGGCTGCCGTGAAAGCTATGCTGCGGAAGTCCTCCAGGCCTGGACTCCCGACAACATGCCTGAAGGTTATCGCCATGCGGTGCTCGATAATCCATTTTTTGTAGTTGATGATGGGCAGGGCAAGCCAGTCGCCAGCGGCTATCTGGATATCAAAGCGGGTAGCGTTGAAGCCATATTTACTTTGCCGACCTGGGAGGGTAAAGGCTGCGCCAGCATGATTATGGCGGCGATTATCGGGGAGGCGAAACAACGCAAGTTCAGGCACATTACCCTCGATGCAACGCCAAACGCGGCCGGTTTTTATCTGCGCCTGGGATTCACTTCAACCGGCGAAAAGCGCTGGCATTCGAACATGGCGAACGCCGACTTACGCTGTGAATCGATGATCCTTAGCCTCGACTGAGCGCAAATTCTCGCCGCTATGCTACGGTTAAAGCGGCGAAGCCATTTGCCTCATGGCAATAATAAATATAGTATACCCCCCTATATGATATGGAGGGCGACACCATGCCACATTCACCTGAAGATAAAAAGCGTGCTCTCAGCCGGGTAAGGCGCATCCGTGGCCAGGTTGAAGCGCTCGAGCGGGCGCTGGAATCTGGCGAACCCTGTATGACCATTCTGCAACAGATTGCCTCTATTCGCGGCGCCGCTAACGGCCTGATGGGGGAGATGGTTGAGATTCATCTGCAGGACGAACTGGTTAGCGGCGAAACGACGCCAGACCAGCGCGCCGCCAGAATGGCGGAAGTCGGGCATCTGCTACGATCCTATTTAAAATAAAATCACCACGAGGAAGAGAGATATGAAATCACGTGCAGCCGTCGCGTTTGGCCCAGGCCAGCCGCTTTCAATCGTTGAGATTGACGTCGCGCCGCCGAAAAAGGGCGAAGTGCTGGTGAAGATCACCCATACCGGCGTATGCCATACCGATGCTTTCACCCTCTCCGGCGACGATCCGGAAGGCGTCTTCCCGGCGGTGCTGGGTCATGAAGGCGGCGGTATTGTCGTCGAGGTTGGCGAAGGCGTAACCAGCCTGCAGCCGGGCGACCACGTTATTCCGCTCTACACCGCCGAATGCGGCGAATGTAAATTCTGTAAATCAGGCAAAACCAACCTCTGTCAGGCGGTTCGTGCTACCCAGGGTAAAGGCCTGATGCCGGACGGCACCACCCGTTTCTCTTATAACGGTGAACCAATCTACCACTACATGGGGACCAGCACCTTTAGCGAATACACCGTAGTGGCCGAAATTTCGCTGGCCAAAGTAAACCCGCAGGCGCCGCTGGACAAAGTCTGCCTGCTGGGCTGCGGCGTCACGACCGGCATTGGCGCGGTGCACAACACGGCGAAAGTGAAAGAGGACGATACCGTCGCCGTTTTCGGGCTTGGCGGTATTGGTCTGGCGGTGATTCAGGGCGCGGTACAGGCGAAGGCCGGGCGCATTCTGGCGGTGGATACTAACCCGGAAAAATTCACCCTCGCCAAAGAAATGGGCGCCACCGACTTTATCAACCCAAATGATTACGATAAGCCGATTCAGGATGTGATTGTTGAGCTGACCGACGGCGGCGTCGACTTTAGCTTCGAGTGTATCGGTAACGTGAACGTGATGCGCGCGGCGCTCGAATGCTGCCATAAAGGCTGGGGCGAAAGCGTGATTATTGGCGTTGCTGGCGCAGGCCAGGAGATCAAAACGCGGCCATTCCAGCTGGTCACCGGGCGCGTCTGGCGCGGCTCCGCCTTCGGCGGCGTCAAGGGACGCACTCAGCTGCCGGGCATGGTGGAAGACGCGATGGCGGGCAAAATTCGCCTCGACCCGTTTATTACCCACCGTATGCCGCTGGATCGGATCAACGAAGCTTTTGACCTGATGCACGAAGGAAAATCAATTCGTACCGTCATCCATTTCGGTGACAACTGATTTTTCAGACCAAACATAACCCGGGCTTGCCCGGGTTATTTCTGAATATACGCTATTCTCGCCGCAAATTTTCATAACCGTTATGCCACCGCCGCTGTTCCCGACGCTCCCGTTCTCGCTGAATATCTGATTTTTCATCTTCCCAGACCGCGCAGTGCGGGCCGCTAAAAACCTCGCAGGGCGGCTGGTCAGCGGTGAGCGGGTTGGCCGTTTTCTCTTCCCAGATCGTCGGATCGCGCAGGTCCACTTCCGGGGCCTTCAGCGCCTGTGCGGAGGCAGCGGCTAACGCCAAAACGGTGCCTGCGAGCAGGCGGCAGGTTGAACTTTTCATCCATTATCCTTGTTCAGTTTTTATTATTGATAACCATTCGCAATAATAACATGACTGAATGAAAATGGCGCGTTCAGGGAGATGAGAAGACAATTTCGCTGTCGTGATGTCGTGATGTCGTGATGTCGTGATGTCGTGATGTCGGGTAGCGGCTGGCGCCTGACCCGACCTGCAACACCGTGGATAACCACCGCTGGTAGGCACAGTAAGGCGTTTACGCCACCGGGCAATATCCAGGAAAGGTACTTCGCCAGTAAAAAGGGCCCCGGCTGGGACCCTGAGGATTACTTCTGCTCCGGGAGCGCGTAGGCAATAATATAATCGCCGCGGTCCGGGGACTGGCGAGCGCCGCCCGCATTGATGATGATGTACTGCTTACCGGTTTTCGGCGAGACATAGGTCATCGGGCCGGACTGGCTGCCGACCGGCAGACGCGACTTCCAGATCTCTTTCCCGTTGGCGGTATCAAACGCGCGCAGGTAGAAGTCCTGGGTACCCGCGAAGAACAGCAGGCCGGACTGGGTGGCAAGCGAAGCGCCCAGCGTCGGCATGCCGATAGGGATCGGCATATGCATGCGGATCCCCAGCGGACCGGTGTCCTCTACGGTGCCCACCGGAACCTGCCACACCAGCTTGCCGGTTTTCAGATCGACCGCTGACATTGTGCCGAACGGCGGTTTCTGGCAAGGAATGCCCAGCGGCGACAGGAAGCGCTCGCGCATGGCGCCGAACGGGGTGCCTTCCATCGGCACTATCCCCATTTCGATACCGCTGGCGTCTTTCGCCACGTTGGCGCGCGGAACCATATAGTTGGCGAGGCCAAGGCGCATATCGTTGACGAACATCAGGCTATTATTCGGGTCAACCGACACGCTGCCCCAGTTCATCCCGCCCAGCGAGCCAGGATACTGCAGCGAACGATCTTCGCCCGGAGGGGTGAAGACACCCTGATGGCGCATCTCTTTAAACTGAATGCGGCACAGCAACAGGTCGACAGGCGTCGCGCCCCACATATCCGACTCTGTCAGCGTCTCGTTGCCGATCATCGGCATGCCAACGGAATAGGGCTGGGTCGGGGAGTAGCGCTCGCCTTTGACGTTGCCCGCAGGGACAGGGCGTTCCTCAACTTTGGCGACTGGTTCACCGGTGGCGCGATTGAGCATAAAGATCATGCCCTGTTTACTGGTTTGCACCAGTACCGGGGTGGTGCCGCCTTTACCGTCAGGAAGATCGTACAGCAGCGGCTGCGAAGGCAGGTCGAAGTCCCAGAGATCGTGGTGGGTGGTCTGATAATGCCAGCGTACCTGTCCGGTCGTCGCATCAACGGCCACGATGGAAGAGCTGTATTTATCGTCCAGCGCGGTACGTTCGCCGCCAAAGAAGTCTGGGGTAGCGTTACCGGTAGGCAGGTAAATCAGATTCAGCTTCGCGTCATAGGACATGGCCGACCAGACGTTCGGCGTACCGCGGGTGTAGGTTTGCCCTGCAGGCGGTTCACCGGTCAGGTTCGGGTTGCCCGGATCCCATGCCCACGCCAGCTTGCCGGTGTGAACATCATAGGCGCGAACCACGCCCGGAGGCTCGCCGGTGGAGAAGTTATCCGCCACGCGACCGCCAACCACGACGACGTTACCCGCCACCAGCGGCGTAGAGGTTTGCTGGTAGTAACCTGCTTTGATTTCCCCCATCCCCACGCTAAGGTCAACGATACCGTGGTCGCCGAATGCGTCGCACAGTTTACCGTTATCGGCATCAATGGCGATCAGACGGGCGTCGGTAGTTGGCAGGAACAGACGGCGGGAGCAGGCGGCCGGCTGCGCACCGGCGGCAGAGGATACCTGGGCCTGGCTGTCTTCGTAATAGCCTAAACCACGGCAGCGCTGCCAGTTCGGCGCGGTGGCTTTTGAATCATAGCGCCACTTCTCTTTACCGCTATCGACATCCAGCGCCAGCACTTTGCTGTAGGGCGTACAGACGTAAAGCGTATCGCCAATCTGCAGCGGCGTATTCTGGTCTTCCGCGCCGGAGCCGTTGCTCTGCGGGATATCGCCGGTATGGGCGATCCAGGCGACCTGCAGCTGGTTCACGTTCTGTTTGTTAATCTGGTCGAGGGCGGCGAAGCGATCGCCGTGGGTGGTGTTGCCCCAGTGCGCCCAGTTCTTCTGCTGCTCGCCGGCGGCGACCGGTTTAACCGGCACCGCCTCGCTGGCGCTGACCAGAGGCTGAGATTTGAACATCCAGCCGAAACTTGCCAACAGGACCACTGCCAACACCGCTGCCAGGCCAAACGCGGGCCCTTTTTTCGCAGGCTGGCGGGAAAGGAACGGCCACACCAGCGCGCACAGGAAGGCCAGCACGCCGAGCGCGAACAGGCGCGAGAACAGCGGCCAGTAAGTCCAGCCCGCGTCGCTAATCGCCCAGACGATCGAGACGATAAACGCCAGCCCATACAGCAGTATGCCGCCGCGACGGTTGCGGAAAATGAGCGCTGAGGCGATCACCATCACCAGGCCCATAATCGCAAAATAGAACGTCCCGCCGACCGAGGCGAGCTTTGCACCAAGAATACCGATAGCCAGACCGATGATCAGCATCAGTCCGGCGAGAAGCCACTGCAGGATCCGTGGGAACCCTCGCGGCACGTTGCCAGTTGCCATTTTTGTCTCCTTAACCACCCCTGAACAGGCGTGAACCAGATGAATCAATTTTTCAAGTTAACTCTTTTGAATGAAGTGACCGTGGCCTTCATAAAAGCGGGTTTTTTGCTGTTATTGATTTCGAGTGAACCATTTGGTGAAATCGTGGCTATGATAGATCTGTTAAATAAATTTGCGCAATTGTTAATGAATGATTTCGCACTAATTGATTATTGTGATGAATGACGTTAGCGAATCGCTGGAAAAAGAGGCTGCGTTTCCCCGGCGGCTGGAGGGGCGGCGCCGGGAGAAAAGCGGAAGACGCCGGTCAGACCGGCATAGATTTGCGAATGGCGCTCAGCAACGTTTGGCTACCGGCGGTGAGGGTGGCATCCACGCGGGTCAGAATACCGATAGGTTCGCCAGCGCCCTGAGTGGGTATGGGCAGTGCGGCGAGCAGTCCACGGCGCAGATCGTCCTTCACCGCGCCGGAGGGGACGAACCACACGTAGTCGTAATCGACGGTGAGCTGGCGCGAGAGCGAGGCCGACAGCGTTTCGATGCAGCCAGTGGGAATTTTACAGCCCTGGCTTTGCAGCAGGGCTTCCGCATTCTGTCGCGGCAGTGTGCCTTTTGGCGATACCACCACCGGCCACTCCATCACCCGGCTCAGGGTAACGGTTTCCTGCAGCAGCGGGTGCCCCGGACGAACCACCAGCTTCAGCGATTCAAGAAACAGCAGCTCATAGTTCAGACCGCTCATCAACTCCGGATCGGACATTCTTCCGATGCCGATATCGATTTCTCCCGATTTCAGGCCCGCCAGCAGCATGGTGTTATTCATGGTCGCGACCTGCAGGGTGATATCCTTTTGCTGCTGGTGAAACTGGCCAATCACCGAGGGCAGAATCCCCAGCGCAGCGGTTGGCAGCGCTCCGATACGCACGATGTCGTTGCTGAGGCCTTCTTTACGATTCAGCGCTTGCCCGGCGGTATTGAGCGCGTCCAGCACTTTCACCGCATGGGTAAGAAACTGTTCCCCGACCAACGTGAGCTGAGCGCCAAGGCGTCCGCGCTCAAACAGCCGCGTACCGGTAAGCTGCTCAAGTTCATTCAGGGTTTTGGACAAAGCCGGTTGGCTAAGGTTTAAGGTTTCAGCCGCGCGCCCAAGAGTTCCCTGTTGAGCGACGGCCACGAAGGTATGTAGATGGCGCAAGCGAATGCGCTGACTGAAAAGACCATTTTTTTGCATAATCAATGTTAAGAACTGAGGCTGACCGGTGACAAGTAAGGGTGTTTAAATTTGTTAACTTCATAGCAAAATATTATTAACATTTTATATTATTATTTTACAAGTTGATTTTGTTGAGATTGTGGAAAAGCGCCGCCTCTGGCTGGCAGAGGCGGAGAAGGAACGGGCAAATTTAGATATCGAAGAACACGGTTTCGTTGTCGCCCTGTAAGTGAATATCGAAGCGATAAACGATTTCCGTGCCGCGCACTTCGCGCTGTGCGATGAGGGTCTGACGGCGAACTTCCCACTCAATCAGATTGAGCACCGGATCGGCCTGATTAGCGTCCTGCTCGTCGGAGAAGTACATCCGCGTATTAAGGCCAATGTTTATTCCGCGCGCCACCACCCATAAATTGACGTGAGGGGCCATTACGCGGCCATCACGGCCCACCACGGCGCCGGGTTTAATGGTTTCGAAGCGCCAGATACCGCTGGTAAAGTCCGAGCAGCTGCGCCCCCAGCCGCGAAACTCCGCATCCAGCTTTTTGTTTTGCTGCCGATCGTCCGGGTGATTGTAGCGCCCGGCAGCGTTGGCCTGCCAGATTTCCAGTAGCACATCGCGCACCGGCGTTCCGGAGCCATCGATGACTCTGCCTTCAATGGTAATGCGCTCACCCTCGGTCGCAGGGGTCGTCAGCGTTGGGCCAAAGTTATTCTCAAAGATATGAAATCCCGCGGCGTCCGGCGCCAGGCCGATATGCACATAAGGACCGGCGGTTTGTGAAGCGGTTTCGGGTAAAAAATCTCTCATCGGGCGGCCCCCTGCGTGCGGTTTTCAAACAGCGTGGCGCGGTGGCCGCGCAGCACGAGATCAAAACGGTAAGCCAGCGAGTCCAGCGGTACGGCGGCATGGGTATCCAGCTCGGCGATCAGCGTCCTGATGGCATCGTCGTTATTGATGGTTTTGACGATAGGACACTGTTTGATCAGCGGATCGCCTTCAAAATACATCTGCGTAATTAAACGCTGTGCCCAGGCGTCTCCGGAGAGAGAGAAGTGAATATGCGCCGGGCGCCAGTCGCTTACCTGGTTGCGCCACGGGTAGGGGCCGGGTTTGATGGTGCGAAAACAATAATAGCCGTTCTCGTCGGTCAGCACGCGTCCACAGCCGCCAAAGTTCGGGTCGATCGGCGCCAGATATTGATCTTTTTTATGTCGGTAGCGTCCGCCAGCGTTGGCCTGCCAGACTTCGACCAGCGTATTTTTCATCGGCCGACCGAATCCATCGCGTACGTAGCCGTGCACAATAATCCGCTCGCCAATCGGCAGGCCGTCTTTGGCGTAATTCAGGATCAGGTCGTTATCGAGCGCGCCGAGATCGTCGCTACTGAAAACCGGTCCGGTGATTTCCGAAAGTGAATTCTGTAGGGAGATAAGCGCATTGCGCGGCGAGCGCAGAACGCTGGTTTTATAGCCCGGCGCGTAAGCCGGAGGATGGCTGCTATAGTCGCGATGCAGAACCTCGCGCGGTGACCATTTGTCGTTCATCAGGGTACTCCGTTTTATCGGTAGAGAGGCATATCGTTGTTATGTCGCCACAAGCAGTGTGTGTAAATGTTTTGTTAATTTAAAGTGAAATTAAAGGGTGTTTAACATAACTATTGGTTATGAAGTGTTCAGGTGAAATTAAACGGGCAGCTACCGGCATCACAGTTTGTAAATTCTTCCCACCGTCTTCAGACAGCTTTTCTACACTCCAGGGAGAATTCACTGGAGGTAAGACATCATGGCGAACACCATCACGGCTGATGAGATTCGGGAGTGCTTTTCGCAGGCGATGTCGGCGATGTACCAGCAGGAAGTTCCGCAGTATGGGACGCTACTGGAGCTGGTGGCCGACGTTAATCTGGCTATTCTGGAGAATAACCCGAAGCTGCATGAACAACTGGCTAACGCCGATGAACTGGCGCGGCTGAACGTTGAACGCCACGGCGCGATCCGCGTTGGTACGGCGGAGGAACTGGCGACCTTGCGTCGCATGTTTGCCATTATGGGAATGTATCCCGTTAGTTATTACGATCTGTCGCAGGCTGGCGTGCCGGTTCACTCAACCGCGTTTCGTCCCGTTGATGACGCCGCGCTGGCGCGCAACCCGTTTCGTATTTTTACTTCGCTTCTGCGCCTTGAGCTTATCGCTAATGACGCGTTGCGTAAGCGGGCGGCACAAATCCTTTCCGGGCGCGATATCTTCACCCCACGCTGTCGTGAACTGATTGCGCTTTATGAACAGAAAGGGGAGTTCACCGCCGCAGAGGCCCGGGAGTTCGTCGAACAGGCGCTGGAAACCTTTCGCTGGCATCGACAGACCCTCGTCGATGAAGAAACCTATCATGCGCTGCACGATGAGCACCGGCTGATTGCCGATGTCGTCTGTTTCCCCGGCTGCCACATCAATCACCTGACTCCGCGTACCCTGGATATCGATCGGGTACAGGCGCTGATGCCTGAATGCGGCATCGCCCCGAAGGCGTTGATAGAAGGGCCGCCGCGCCGCGAAGTGCCTATTTTACTGCGCCAGACCAGCTTTAAGGCTCTCGAGGAGCCGGTGATGTTTGCCGGAGAGCATAAAGGCACGCATACCGCTCGCTTTGGTGAAATCGAGCAGCGCGGGATTGCCCTGACGCCGAAAGGCCGCGCGCTCTACGATCGTCTTCTGGGCGAGGCGGGGGTGGGCAAGGATAACCTCAACCATCAGCGTCATCTGCAGGAGGTGTTTAGCGCGTTTCCGGACAGCGAATTCCTGCTGCGTCAGCAGGGACTGGCATACTTCCGCTACCGCCTGACCCCTGCCGGAGAAGCCCATCGTCAGGCGTTTCGCCCCGGAGACGATCCGCAGCCGCTGATCGAACGCGGCTGGGTGATTGCGCAACCGATTATTTATGAAGACTTTTTACCGGTAAGCGCCGCCGGGATATTTCAGTCGAATCTGGGCAACGAGGTGCAGACCCGCAGCCACGGCAACGCCAGCCGGGAGGCCTTTGAGGAGGCGCTGGGCTGTGCGGTTTATGACGAGTTCACCCTCTATCAGCAGGCGGAAGAGCGCAGCAAACGACGTTGCGGTCTGCTGTAAAATCAGTACTCTGCTGGCATGAGTCGTTAAAGGAAGCAGGTCATGCAGAATCCGTCCACCCCGCTGGTGAAAACCCAGCAGGGGATACTATCCGGCACCTCTGAAGAGAACATTCATATCTGGCGCGGTATTCCTTATGCCGCGCCGCCCGTCGGCGATCTTCGCTGGCGCGCGCCGCAGCCTGCTGCCCGCTGGCAGGGCGTGCGCCGGGCAGAGACCTTCTCGGCCTCCAGCTGGCAGGATATTGAATACTGCCGCGAGCTCGGCGGCGGCGATCCCGGCAGCTTTTCCGAAGATTGCCTCTACCTTAATGTCTGGTCGCCCGCCGCCCGATCGCAGCCGCTGCCGGTTATGGTCTGGCTGCACGGCGGGGGCTATACCATCGGCGCGGGAAGTTTGCCGCCCTATGACGGCAAAGCCTTAGCTTCCCGCGGCGTGGTAGTGGTGACGGTCAACTACCGGCTCGGGCATCTGGGCTTTTTTGCCCATCCGGCGCTGGAAGGGGAAGACGGCGAGCGTATCTATAACTTCGCGCTACTCGATCAGATCGCCGCCCTGCAGTGGGTGCAGGAGAACATTCACGCCTTTGGCGGCGATGCGGCTAACGTGACGCTGTTCGGCGAATCCGCCGGAGCGCGCAGCGTGCTGTCGCTGATGGTTTCGCCAAAGTCCAGAGGCTTGTTCCATAAAGCGATAGTCCAGAGCGGCTATACCTTGCCCGATCTGCCGCGAGAGAAGGCGCTGGCGAAGGGGCAGCTTATTGCTGAACACTTTTCTTTGCCGCAGGCCAGCGCCGAACAGCTGCGGGCGATTCCGGCGCAAGCGTTCTGGTCGTTGACCGCGCCGTTGACCATCGGCCCGGCGCCCGTGGTTGGCGATGCCGTGCTGCCGCAGCCGATGCTGGAGACTTTTTTTAGCGGACGTCAGCATCCCCTGCCGGTGATGATCGGTTCGAACAGCGATGAGGCGAGCGTCATGGCGGTGTTTGGCGTCGATATCGCCGGGCAGATCCAGAAGCTTCGCCGTGAACGCCGTTTCGGTCTGGGTCTAATTAAATTGCTCTATCCCGGCGTGAAGGGAGATGAAGCGCTGGGGCGCGAAGTTTGCCGGGATATGGCCTTTACCACTCTGGGCTATGTGGTGATGCAGGCTCAGCAGCGAGTAGGGCAACCGTGCTGGCGCTACTGGTTTGACTACGTGGCCGAGGCGGAACACCAGACCTATCCGCACGGCGCGTGGCACGGTAATGAAGTGGCATACGTTTTTGACAATCTCGATCTTGCCGAACCGGTACGAAATTATGCCAACGATCGCGACAGAGACTTTGCCGCCCGGGTCGCCGACTATTGGGCGAACTTCGCTCGCTTCGCCGGCAATGACTGTCATGAACTCTCAGGGCCGGTACGCTGGCCCGCCAGCGTGCGCGGACGGGATCGCCTGCTGCGAATCGGGCTGCACAAACGGGCCGGCTTTAAGGTGGAGAACCGCTTTATGCGCGCGCGTCTGGCGCTGTTTCGTCGGGTCATGAAGCATCATGTGACGCTGGATTAACATTGTTCACAAAATCTCCGCTAGCCGGGTGGCGTTCTGCAAATGGGACAATGCGTCCCACTTTCGGCGGCTAATCCTCAGCCAGTGATTACACTATGATCAGCCTTATTAACACCATCTCCGCAGAACCGGCGTTCTGACGGAAAATCTGACGTTAAAATGAGGAAGAAATCATGGCCAAACCGTATGTTCGTCTGGATAAAAATGATGCCGCCGTGCTGCTGGTCGATCATCAGACCGGATTGCTTTCACTGGTGCGCGATATTGATCCTGATAAATTCAAGAACAACGTCCTTGCCCTTGGCGACCTGGCGAAGTATTTCGGTCTGCCGACCATCCTGACCACCAGCTTCGAAAACGGCCCTAATGGTCCGCTGGTGCCTGAGCTGAAAGAGCAATTCCCGGATGCCCCCTATATTGCGCGCCCGGGTAATATTAACGCCTGGGATAACGAAGATTTCGTTAAGGCAGTGAAAGCGACGGGCAAGAAGCAGCTGATCATTGCCGGGGTGGTGACGGAAGTGTGCGTGGCTTTTCCGGCGCTATCGGCTATTGAAGAGGGGTTTGATGTATTTGTGGTGACCGACGCTTCCGGCACCTTTAACCCGATTACCCGCGATGCGGCCTGGGATCGGATGTCGCAGGCTGGCGTGCAGCTGATGTCGTGGTTTGGCGTTGCCTGCGAACTGCATCGCGACTGGCGTAATGATATCGAAGGACTGGGCACGCTGTTCTCCAACCATATCCCGGATTATCGCAACCTGATGACCAGCTTTAATCTTCTGAATCAAAAATAAGCTTCTCTGCGGCCGGCGCTCGGCTGGCCGCTTCCTCTTTCTCTTCACTGTCGCTGAATTAAGCATCAAACGCCGCCGGTTGGCGAAATCATCGCCGCCCCTGGCTATCGGCAATTCGGTCTGGTCCGGTGGACATATTTTTTTCACCTGATTTCTGCCCTCAACAATTGGATTATCAATCGTTTTTGTCTAGAGTGAGCGACATTCACGACGCATGGGTTTGTTACGTCGCGTCTCAATTCACATATGAAGAAGGATGCTCTCTCAGGCATGAACCGCAGACGTTTTCTCAAATCTTCCATGGCTGTTGCCGCCGTATGCGGAACGTCAGGAGTCGCCTCTCTATTTTCTAAAGCCGCATTCGCCGAAGATTCGGGAATTGCCGATGGGCAAACGCGCCGTTTTGATTATAGTGTCCTCCAGTCGATGGCCCACGATCTTGCCCGTCAGCCATGGGGCGGCGCGCCTCGCGATCTGCCGCCAACCCTGGCAACCCTGACGCCGCAGGCCTACAACAGCATTCAGTATGACGCCGCGCACTCCCTGTGGAGCAACATTGAAGAGCGCAAGCTGGATATCCAGTTTTTTCACGTGGGAATGGGGTTCCGCCGCCGCGTGAGAATGTTCTCGCTGGATTCACAAACTCAACAGGCACGTGAAATACACTTCCGGCCTGAACTGTTTAAATACAATGATGCCGGCGTCGACACCAAACAGCTGGTGGGCCAGAGCGACCTGGGGTTTGCCGGTTTTCGCGTATTTAAGGCCCCTGAACTGGCGCGTCGCGACATCGTCGCGTTCCTCGGCGCCAGCTACTTCCGCGCGGTGGACAGCACTTACCAGTACGGTCTTTCCGCCCGCGGGCTGGCGATCGATACCTTTACCGATACGCCGGAAGAGTTTCCTGACTTCACCTCTTTCTGGTTTGAGACCGTTAAACCGGGGGCCACGGTATTTACCGTCTATGCGCTGCTCGACAGTCCAAGCGTCACCGGCGCCTATAAGTTCATCGTTAACTGTCAGGAGACGCAGGTGATCATGGATGTGGAAAACCATATCTATGCGCGCAAAGACATCAAGCAGCTGGGCATCGCGCCGATGACCAGTATGTTCAGCTGCGGTAATAACGAACGGCGAATGTGTGACACCATCCATCCGCAAATTCACGACTCTGACCGTCTGTCGATGTGGCTGGGCAACGGCGAGTGGGTTTGTCGCCCGCTGAATAACCCGCAAAAGCTGCAGTTCAACGCTTTCCAGGATAAGAATCCGCGCGGTTTTGGCCTGCTGCAGCTGGATCGCGACTTCTCCCACTATCAGGATATTATGGGCTGGTACAACAAGCGCCCGAGTCTGTGGGTCGAACCGCGTAACCAGTGGGGCAAGGGGGCCGTCAACCTGATGGAGATCCCGACCACTGGCGAAACGCTGGATAACATCGTCTGCTTCTGGCAGCCGGAGAAGCCGGTGAAAGCCGGGGATGAACTGGACTTCCGCTATCGTCTCTACTGGAGCGCGCAGCCGCCGGTACGCTCGCCGCTGGCGCGGGTGATGGCAACGCGGACGGGGATGGGCGGTTTCCCGGAAGGCTGGGCGCCGGGCGAGCACTATCCGGATAAATGGACCCGCCGGTTTGCCATCGATTTTGTCGGCGGCGATCTGAAGGCCGCTGCGCCTAAAGGCATCGAGCCGGTCATTACCCTGTCGAGCGGTGAAGCGAAACAGATAGAAATCCTCTACGTTGAACCCTTTGATGGCTACCGCATTCAGTTTGACTGGTATCCGACTTCGGATTCGACTGACCCGGTTGAGATGCGCATGTTCCTGCGCTGCCAGGGGGAGGCTATCAGCGAGACCTGGCTTTATCAGTACTTCCCGCCGCCGCCGGATAAACGCAACTATGTCGACGATCGGGTAATGAGGTAAGTGTCCGTTACTGCGCCCGCCGGGTAACCGCGCGGGCGCGTATTTTTTTAATCACATCGTTAATCAGAGTGCGCCATGTCCGCCGAAAACAGATCTGCTATCGAACATATCCCCGTTACGGATTCTCTCTCCCTGCGCGCGGTTGACGAGCGTCACGTGCCGGAACTGCATCAGCTGGTGATGAAAAACCAGCGCTGGCTTCAGCAGTCGCTGAGCTGGCCCGCTGAGGTGACTCACGAAGAGGAGACCCGCCGCCACGTGCAGGGCAACGTGATGCTCCACCAGCGCGGCTATGCCAAGATGTTTTTGCTCTTTCTGCAGGAGGAGATTGTCGGCGTGCTGTCGTTCAATCAGATAGAGCCAATCAACAAGACCGCTTACATTGGCTACTGGATTGATGAAAGCCATCAGGGGCAGGGGCTGCTTTCGCAGGCTCTGCAGGCGCTGATGGACTATTTTGCCCGCAGCGGTACGGTCCGCCGCTTTGTGATTAAGTGTCGGGTGGCGAACCACAAAAGCAATCAGGTGGCCCTGCGTAACGGTTTTAGCCTCGAAGGGTGCCTCAGGCAGGCTGAGTATCTCAATGGTTCGTATGATGATCAGAATATCTACGGACGCATTATTGATGAATTCCCGGGGCGCGGCTGACGCTTTACCCGGGCGACAGGACGTACGGCCGGATGCCCGGGCAAGGCGCGTAGAGCGCCGCCTCCGGGAACAGAGCAGGGGCCGGAGGCTGAAAACCCCGCAGCCGGGCACAAAGGTTAAAGAAAGCCGACAATGGGCGTGCGGGTATAATGTTCGTCGCCGTTAATGACCTTCGCGCCCCGGATAGAAATGGCGTCTCCCTCGCTGGCTTCGATGCGCGCTTCATCGCCGATAGTGACCTGATGCTCGATCACCACATCGCCGCAAATCACCGTATGGCCTTCAATTAACACACTATCGTCCAGCAGAATCGGCCCGCCCCGCAGGTGCGCATGGCCGCCTACCATCACCCGATGCTTCAGCAGGCAGTTGCCTTCGTTCACAGCGTGCTCCGCCACCTGCGAACTGTAGCGCAGGGTCGGGATAGCGTCTTCTTCCCGCCCGGCGATAATCCTCGCATGGCCATAAACGCGGGCGTTATCGCAGATCCAGACGTCGTTCTCTTCATTACCTTCCAGCCGCGCATGATCGAAAATTTCCGCCCGGTGCTCGACAAAAGCGTGTTCGACAAACGCATCGCCGTAAATTTGTGCCTGGTGAACGACGCGCGATGCGCTGACCGTGGCCCGCTGATAAATGCGCAGGATTTTATCGTTGTCGGCAGTCAGACCTTGAGCGGCGATAATTAAACAGTGGGGGAGGATCCGCGCGTGGTCGGCCAGGTGGCAGCACCCGCGAATGTGCGAGTGTGAAACGGTGACGTTGTCACCTATTTGCGCATTATGGCTCACTGCGGCGCTATCCAGACAAGCGTTACCGTTGACGATGGCCCCATGGCTGATAATGCACTCGCCGGTTAAGCGCGCATTGCCCTCAATTTTTGCCCCGGCAAATACGGCGCTATTAGGATCATAAATCCAGCACGCGCCCTCGTGGCTAAGGGCTGCTTCATCGTCCAGCCAGCCGCCTTCATCACCGCTTTTTACGTCAGCGAAATCACGTAAGGCGACAATTTGCCGCAGATTTACGCTATGTTTGTTGCCGTCGGCCTCATAGTGAAACTGGCGAACCTTCTCGCTGAGGTAATATTTGCGCATCTGACTATCTCATTACGTATGGTTAACATAAACATAGCAAAAAACTCCGTAGCGCGTTTTTGAAGGTTCCTTTAAAATGCAACTTAATATAATTTTAAATTTTAAACAAAATGAATAAAACGCAGCGCGCGAGCCGGGTGCTGAATCTTCCGGCGGGCTATTTTGGTATGGTACTGGGCATTATCGGCATGGGCTTCGCCTGGCGCTACGCCAGCACCATCTGGCCGGTGAGCCGGGTCGTCGGTGACGCCCTGGTGATCGCGGCTACGCTCATCTGGCTACTGCTGGCGCTGGCATTTATTACCCGGGCGGTCCGTTTCCCACACAGCGTACTGCAGGAGATGCGACATCCGGTGGCCAGCAGTTTTGTCAGCCTGTTTCCGGCGACCACCATGCTGGTCGCCATCGGCTTTGTTCCCTGGCTGCGGCCGCTGTCGCTGGTATTATTCGCGATTGGGGTGGTGCTGCAGCTTAGCTATTCGGCATGGCAGAGCGCCGGATTATGGCGGGGGAAACATCCCAGCGAGGCAACTACGCCGGGTCTCTATCTACCGACGGTGGCGAATAACTTTATCAGCGCCATGGCCTGCGGCGCGTTGGGCTTTAACGACGCCGGACTGGTGTTTCTTGGCGCCGGGATCTTCTCCTGGCTAAGCCTGGAGCCGGTTATCCTGCAGCGCCTGCGCAGCGATGGCGAACTGCCGACGGCGATGCGGACTTCGCTCGGCATTCAGCTGGCGCCGGCGCTGGTGGCGTGCAGCGCCTGGCTGAGCGTAAACGGCGGCGAGGCGGATACCTTCGCTAAGCTGCTGTTCGGCTATGGTCTGCTCCAGCTGCTGTTTATGCTGCGGCTGATGCCATGGTATCTACGCCAGCCGTTTAACGCCTCTTTCTGGAGCTTCTCATTTGGCATCTCCGCGCTGGCGACGACCGGGCTGCATCTCGGTCATCAGCATCCGGGCGGCTTTTTCCATACTCTGGCGTTCCCGCTGTTTCTGTTTACCAATCTGATCGTCGGCCTGCTGCTGGTTCGTACCTTCTTGCTGCTGGTGCGCGGTAAACTGCTTATTCGCGTTGAACGCGACGCATTATTAAAAAATAAGGATTAATCATGACGCTTCGTGACGAAAACTACTTTACCGATAAATACGGCATGACCCGCACCCATTCGGAGGTGCTGCACGCCGCCACGCTGATCGCCCCGGGCAGGGCGCTGGATCTGGGCTGCGGCAACGGTCGCAATAGCTTGTATCTGGCAGCCAACGGGTTTGATGTTACCGCGTGGGACAAAAACCCTGCCAGCATCGGTAATCTTGAAAGCATTCGTCAGGCGGAAGGGCTGGAGAATCTGCGGACGGCGATTAAGGATCTTAACGCCCTGAGCTTTGACGGCGAGTATGACTTTATTCTTTCCACCGTGGTGATGATGTTTCTTGATGCGCAGACCATCCCGGGTCTCATCGCCAATATGCAACGCTGTACCAAACCCGGCGGCTACAATCTGATCGTTGCCGCTATGGATACCGACGATTATCCGTGCACCGTTGGCTTCCCGTTCGCCTTTAAACCGGGTGAGCTTAGCCACTACTACCAGGGCTGGGCGTTCCTCAAGTACAACGAAGACGTCGGTGAACTTCACCGCACCGACGCCAACGGCAATCGTATCAAACTGCGTTTCGCCACCATGCTGGCGCGCAAACCGGCCTAACGCGCGGCTAACAGGCAGAGCTGGAACGCGGTCTGATAAGAGGCTTCAAAGGCGCGCAGCGGCAGAAATTCAAACTTCGAGTGGAAGTTATGCGCGCCGGTGAAGAAGTTTGGCGTTAACACCCCTTTTGCCGACAGGGCCGCGCCGTCGGTGCCGCCGCGCATCGGCGTTGGTTTCGGCGTAATGCCTAAGCTTTCCATTGCTTCGAACATCAGATCAATGGCGCGGCGATCTTCGCCAATCGCATTGCTGATGTTGCTGTAGGTATCGCTGACGTGAAATTCCACCTTACCGGTTGGATACTGCGCGGCGATTTTTTGCGCCACTTCGCCGATCTGCTGCTTGCGGCGATTAAAGCTGGCGAGATCGAAGTCGCGGATGCTGGCCTGCAGTAGGGTGCTATTTTGATCGCCCTGGATGCCGTTAAACCACACGTAGCCTTCGCGTCCGGCAGTATATTCCGGCGTTTGCTGGCGATCGAAATGGCTCATGTAATCGGTGGCCATCAGCAGCGGGTTCACCAGTACGCCCTTTGATGACATCGGATGGGCCGTGACGCCGGTAAAACGGATCTCCGCGGCGGCGGCGTTAAAGTTCTCATAGACGATTTCGCCGAGCTCGCAGCAGTCGATGGTCCACGCAAAATCGACGGCAAAGCGCGAGAGGTCCAGCGCTTTCGCTCCCCGCAGACCCACTTCTTCATCCGGCACAAAGGCCACCACGATATCGCCGTGGCGATGCTCCGCCGTGAGGTTTTCCAGCACCGTCATCACCACCGTGACGGCGGATTTGTTATCCGCCCCGAGCACGCTGGTACCGTCGCTAAAAATAATCTCTTCATCGGGATAAGCGAGGATTTCCGGATGTTCGACGACGCGCAGCCAGATATCTTTCTCGCTGTTCAAACAGAGATCTTCACCAGTGAAGCGCAGAATTTGTGGATGAATCTCCGGTGACAAACCAACGTCAACGGTATCGATGTGGGTAATAAAGCCAATCCGCGGCGCGTCTGGGACATTGCCTTTTTTCACCGCCGTCACGGTGGCGTGTTCGTCAATCACAATGTCATCCAGCCCAAGCTGGCGTAGCTCATCCGCAAGGGCCTGCGCCATCGCGTGTTGCCCGGCGGTGGTGGGTAGGGTGGACGCTCGCGGATCGCTTTGGCTGGTTATCGCCAGATAGCGAAAGAAGCGTTGGGTTAATTGACTGGCCAGGGCTGATGACATAGTGATTCCTTCTTTATTCGAGTTTTCAGGTGTTTGCAATCAGGCTTTAGTGTTATGTATGGAAGGGAAAACAACAAGCTATTCATTAGCTGACAAATTAAAAAGGAAAACATATGCAACGCAGATTCACGACGCTTGCTCTGGCGGTAGCGGCCCTGACGGCCAGCTCAGCTATTAGCGCAAAAACGCTGGTCTACTGTTCAGAAGGATCGCCGGAAAACTTTAACCCTCAACTCTATACCTCGGGAACCAGCGTGGATGCCAGCGCGGTACCGGTCTATAACCGGCTGGTTGACTTTAAAGCCGGTACTACGGAATTAGTGCCGAGCCTGGCCGAAAGCTGGGAAGTCAGCGAAGATGGCAAAGTTTATACTTTCTATTTACGTAAAGGCGTTAAATTCCAGAGTAATAAATATTTCAAACCCAGCCGCGATTTTAATGCCGATGATGTTATTTTTTCATTTATGCGGCAAAAAGATCCTCATCATCCTTATCACAATGTCTCCAACGGCAATTATTCTAATTTTGAAAGCCTGGAGTTTGGTCAGTTAATTACCGCAATCGATAAGCCTGATGAATATACGGTGCGTTTTACATTAGCGCATCCTGAAGCGCCATTTGTCGCCGATCTTGCCTGGTATTTTGCCTCTATTTTATCGGCGGAATATGCCGATGCGATGTTAAAAGCCGGCACGCCAGAACGCGTGGACATGGACCCGATTGGCACCGGTCCGTTCAAACTCGCACAGTATCAAAAAGATTCCCGCATTCTCTTCACCGCTTTCCCGGAATACTGGCAGGGGAAAGCCCATATCGATCGCCTGATTTTCAGCATCACGCCGGACGCTTCGGTGCGTTACGCCAAGCTGGAGAAAAACGAGTGCCAGGTAATGCCGTTCCCCAATCCGGCAGACCTGCCGCGAATGAAAGAGAACAACGCGATCAATCTGATGAGCAAAGCGGGCCTCAACACCGGTTTCCTGGCGTTTAATACGCAAAAAGCGCCGCTGGACAACGTCAAGGTGCGCCAGGCCTTAGCGATGGCGATCAATAAACCGGCGATCATTGAAGCCGTCTTCCACGGCACCGGTACGGTGGCGAAAAACCTGCTGCCGCCGGGGGTATGGAGCGCGGATAGCCAGCTTAAAGATTACGAGTATGACCCGCAGAAAGCGCAAGCGCTGCTGGCGGAGTCGGGCGTTTCCGGGCCGATAACCATCGACCTGTGGGCGATGCCGGTGCAGCGTCCTTATAATCCGAACGCCAAACGCATGGCCGAGATGATTCAGGCCGACTGGGCGAAAATCGGCGTGCAAACTAAGATCACAACCTATGAGTGGGGTGAATACTTAAAGCGGGTTAAGGATGGTGAACACCAGGCGGCGCTGATGGGCTGGACCACCGCGACCGGCGACCCGGATAACTTCTTTGGCCCGTTGTTTACCTGCCAGTCGGCAAACGGCGGCTCTAACTCGGCGAAATGGTGCTATCAGCCGTTCGATAACCTCATCGCCGAGGCGAAATCGATAACCGATCGCCAAAAACGCGAGACGCTCTATCTGCAGGCGCAGCAGATGATGCACGACCAGATGCCGGCGGTGATGATTGCCCACTCGACTATTTTTGAACCGGTACGTAAAAACGTTTCTGGTTACGAAATCGACCCCTTCGGCAAGCATATTTTTTATCAGGTTGATATAAAATAAATACGAAAAAACGGCCCGCCGGCAGCGGCGGGTTTATTTTTTTACGCTACTTGACGTACCACCACTTTTGCCACAAAACTTACCCCTGTCTTTTGCTATAACACTTGCCGATAGATGGTATTCACAGGGATCAACCTATATGCGTACTCAGTTATTTTTTAAGGTCGCCGCGCTGGCTGGCCTGTTAGCCCTGGCCGGTTGTTCATCAAAACTGGCTAAATCTGAACAATATTCCGGTTTTTTAAAAGATTACTCAGGTTTAAAAGAAACCACCTCCGCTTCCGGTAAACCGGAGCTGCGCTGGATTTCTGCGGATTACAATCCGAACAACTATGACAATATCGTTTATAACCCCATCACCTATTATCCGGTCCCTAAGCCGACGACCCAGGTTGGCGAAAAGGCGCTCAGCGATATCCTTAATTACACCAACAAAGAGATGAAACAGGCTATTTCCGAGCGTAAACCGCTGGCTACCACCGCAGGGAAACGCAGCCTGATCTTCCGCGGCGCCATCACCGGCGTGGATTCCAGCAAAGAAGGCCTGCAGTTCTACGAAGTGATTCCGGTGGCGATGATTATCGCCGGTACCCAGGCGGCAACCGGCCACCGTACCATGGACACCAACCTGTTCTTTGAAGGTGAGCTGATTGACGCGGCAACCCACAAGCCGGTGGTCAAAGTAGTGCGCAAGGGGGAGGGTAAAAATCTCTCCAACGAGAATACGCCGCTCACCGTCGAGACCCTGAAGCAGGTGATCGATGATATGGCGATTGACGCGGTGAAATTCGACCCTAATAACCGTTAATCAGGCGTATCCGTGAATAAAGGCGCTAGTGGTTGATAGCGCCTTTTTCATTTCTCCTCGACGGCAGCGCGAGCATCAGCAGCGATCCGAGCGAACTCAGGCCAGCCTGCGCCGCAGCAGCCACTGCTCCGGGCGAGCAAACATCACCAGATTGCCGAGCAGAATCAGCGCTAACCCGGCGACGGCGTTGCTATGCCAGACGTAGCCCTCATAAAAGGTGGAAATCGTCAGCGCGACGAGCGGAAACAACAGGGTACTGTAGGCGGCTTTGCTGGCGCCGATTCGCCCCACCAGCGTGAAATAGGCGCCGAAAGCGATCACCGAGCCAAACACCGCCAGATACAGCAGCGCGCCCATATAGCTTAGCGTCCACTGCGGGGCAAAACTATCGCCGCGTACCAGCGCGATAGCGCCCATGACCAGCGTGCCGTAAAGCATTGCCCAGCTGTTGGTGGTCAAGGTTTCCAGGCCGCGGCGCTGGTGGCGAAGGCTGAGCATATTGCCGAGCGAAAATCCGTAGGTGCCTAATGCGCTGAGCGCAATACCGAGCAGCAGCGATGCATTGAGGCCGTTGGCCCACAAATCATCCCAGAAGAGCGTTACGATGCCCGCCAGACCCAGCGCGGCGGCCAGCCAGAAACGGCCCGGCGGCTGCTGGCGGAAAAAGAGAAAACTGTTAATCGCGTTAAACAGCACCGCCATGGAGAAGATCACCGACTCCAGCCCGGTATTGATATACGCAGCGGCGGTATAGAAGCACCAGAAATTAAAGCAGAAGACGCAGCAGCCCTGCAGCAGGCAGAAAAGATGGTCCCGGGCGGCCAGCGGGCGAAGACGGCGGGTAACCAGCAGAATGGTCAGCATGGTGATGCTGGCGACGGCAAAACGCCAGAAAATAGACACCGGCGCGGCGACCGGCCCCTGCTGCAAAAAGATAGCAATCCATGTCGTACCCCAGATAACGACGACTAACCCGTAGAGTAATGCGTTCAAAATGTCTCTCCTGTGAGTGTTGTACCCGTCATTTTGCAGCCTCGCCATGCTCCGCGCTGTCATCCACGTGTTGCCGACTTGCAAATTCTTGCGCTTATTTTGCGTTGGCGGCGGGCGAAAGCTGGTATCCGTCAGCGACTCTTCTTAGACTAGGGATCTGCGGAAACTGAACTGTGAAGGCTATGGCTTACGGGACTTTCGAAACATTGCGTCAAAAAAATGCCGTGCTGCGGGAGACGGTTAAGCTCAACTCCGGGATTCAGCTGGCGGCGTGGTATAACAATCTCGATACCATAACGGTACAAAGCGATCACCACACTCTGAGCCTGTATATTGCCGATGGCTACGAAAGCTACCAGAAGACGCCACATGGCTGGAAAAACGGCGGCGGGCCCGACCGTTTCTGCCTGATGCCGAAAGGCGATGAGAGCACCTGGGATATTCGCGGCGACCTCTCTTTTGTCCACCTTTACTGCACCGATGAACATCTCCGCCGGGTAGGCGAGCAGATTTGGGACCGTAGTCCGGCTTCGTTCACGCTGCAGGAAAAAACCTTTTCCAGCGATGACAAAATTACCGCTGTCTATCGCCAGTTTCTGCTGGACAACGACTGGCAGCAGCAGGCGAACCACCTTACGTTGAGTTCCGCCAGCACGCTGCTGCTCACGCACTTGATTCAGCATTATTCAAACGTTCAGTGGCGTTTGCCGACGGTGACCGGCGGCCTGGCGCCGCACGTCTTGCGTAATCTGCTGGCATGGATTGAGGAGAACCTCGACCGGCCGCTCACCCTTGCCGATCTGGCGCAGGAAGCGGCGCTCAGCGAATACCATTTTGCGCGGATGTTCCGCCAGTCAATGAAAATGGCGCCGCATCAGTACGTGATGCAGCGCCGGATGGTTAAAGCGCAGGCGCTTATTACCCGCAGTCTGCTGCCGTTAACCGATATTGCTATGGCCTGCGGTTTTAGCAGCGCCAGCCACTTTAGCAATCGGGTAAAAAGCGCCACCGGCCTGACGCCCTCGCAGCTACGCGCGGCGCAGCGCTGACAGTAAAACGTAGCTGACGCCGCCGAGAACCAGCCCCCAAAAAGCAGAGCCGATACCGGCCAGCTCCACGCCGCTGGCGGTGACCAGAAAAGTCACCACCGCGGCATCGCGTTCACGCTCATGATTGAGCGCCTGAAACAGGCTGCCGCCGATGGTGCCCAGCAGCGCCAGTCCGGCAAGCATCTGGATCCATGCCGCCGGCAGCGCCGACATCAACGAAGTGATGGAGCCGCCGAAGATTCCCGCCAGCAGATAAAAAACGCCCGCCGCCGCCGCCGCGAGCCAGCGCTTTTGCGGGTCCGGATGGGCTTCCGGGCTTTGGCAAATCGCGGCCGTAATCGCGGCGATACAGATCGAGTAGACGCCAAACGGCGACAGCAGCAGCGCCAGACCGCCGGTCGCCACGATCAGCGATGAAGCCGGAACCCGATAGCCCGAAGCCTGCAGGGTAGCAAAGCCGGGGGCATTCTGCGAAGCCATGGTAACAAGGAAAAACGGTACGCCGACGCTAAGCAGCAGCGCGGGCGTAAATTCAGGAGCGATAAAAGCGGGGGCGACAAAGCGCCAGCTGATATGTGACCCTGTCACATCTCCGCTGAGGGCGGCGACCGCGCTTCCCGCCAGCAGGGCGGTCACCACGGCAAATCGGGGAAGGCAGACTTTGCATATCAGCCAGGCGGCTAACATGCTGCCGCATAGCAGCAGATTGCCCTGCAGGCTGGAGAAAGCCTGCATACCAAAACGCAGCAAAATACCGGCCAGCATCGCCGCCGCCAGCGAATGGGGAATGATTTTCATCAGCCGGGCAAACAGACCGGTTACGCCGCACAGTACGATTAAGCCGTTAGCAAAGATAAACACGCCAATCGCCTGCGCCAGCGTGACGCCGTGCAGGCCGCTAACCAGCAGCGCCGCCCCGGGCGTTGACCACGCCGTCAGGATTGGTACCTTTCGCCATAAGGTGAGCGCCAGGGTACTCACACCCATTCCCAGGCCTAAGGCGGTCATCCAGCCGGCGATTTGCGAAGCATCGGCGCCTGCCGCCGCCGCTGCCTGCCAGATAATGGCGGCAGAACTGGCGTAGCCGACTAAGACCGCGACAAAACCGGCAAGCAGAGTCGGAAAAGGTAGAGTAAAAGAGCGCATAAACATTACCTTGTGCGTTATAACGGTCTTTGTAATGTAGCATTGTGCGTTATAACGCACAACTGGCTTTGTTTTAGTCCCACGGTGGGGCTCGTGAGAGGGAGACAGAACAAACGAGGGCATCCGATCTTGACAATACTGAGCGGCACGCAATAGATATCACTGTCAATCAGTTACCAAGGAAACAAGCGATCATGGTTACGACCAGAACAGCTAAGGAGGCCGATGCTCCCGGCCTGCTCGTGCTTTTTCAACAGCTCGGCTATCCGACAGATTTAGACAACCTGCAATCCTTATTACGGGAACAAAACCCCTACCGCTACGCGTTGATTGCCCAGGTAAAAGAACGTTTATCCGGGGTGATTGTAGTGAACCTGATTGACCCGATGCATGAAAAAGGACGTTGGGGGTTAATTTCGGCGCTGGTGATTGATGAGTCATGCCGGGGTATGGGAGTGGGGCGAATATTACTTGTGGAAGCCGAACGGATCGCGGCCGCCAGCGGTTGTCGCCAAATTGAACTCTCCAGCAGCGAACGACGGGAACAGGCGCATAAGTTTTATCAGAACAACGGCTATAAAGAAGTCAGAAAACGCTTTTTGAAATCGCTCATATCCTGAATGGCGGATGGTTCTGAAAAACGCATACTAAGTGACCCCCTGTAGAATCAGGTGAATATGCGTATAATTCCTTCAGATATTATTGGGAGGTTGAATGAATATTGCGCAACATCTGTCGGCGACGCTAAAAACGCTGCGCCAGCAGCGCGGCTGGAGCCTGTCGCGCCTGGCGGAAGAAACCGGCGTATCGAAAGCCATGCTGGGCCAGATTGAACGTAACGAATCCAGTCCGACCGTGGCGACGCTGTGGAAAATTGCCACCGGCCTGAACGTACCGTTTTCCGCCTTTATTATCGCCGATGATAGCGCTGAACCAGCCGCCTTCGACCCGCAGCAGCAGGCGATGGTTGTGACGCCTGTTTTTCCCTGGGACCCGGTGCTGCGTTTCGATCACTTCTCCATTACCCTGGCGCCCGGCGCGCTAAGCGAGTCCACGCCGCACGAGGAAGGGGTTATCGAACATGTGGTGGTGATTAGCGGCGTGCTGGATCTGTGCCTGCAGGGCGAGTGGCTGTCGCTGCAGCCAGGGGAAGGGCGGCGTTTCGCCGGTGATTTAGCGCACGCCTACCGCAATAGCGGCGCGCAGACCGCCCATTTCCATTCGCTGATCCACTACCCAAAAGCACAATAAAAAAGCCGCGAGCAAACTCGCGGCCAGGCAAATGACTGAGACAACAAATCACAACGTGACGAGGAAAATCCGGAATACGCGATGACTGTATCCTCAGGCGCTTTTTGTGGGAAATATCTTTTCCTTCAATACTTTGCTGAAAAGTGAAAATTCCCCCTGCGGCGGCGGTGGAAAATGTTTTGGTCTGCGCGCAGTTCTGACTACAATAGCCGCCATTTCGACCCCCTATAATGGATAACGACGAGCGTATGCGCCTGCAAAACCATCATCTTGAACTATTGAGTCCTGCCCGCGATGCCGGGATCGCCCGTGAAGCGATTTTACACGGCGCGGATGCGGTCTATATCGGCGGACCGGGCTTCGGCGCGCGTCACAACGCCAGCAATAGCCTGAGCGACATCGCCGGACTGGTGCCATTTGCCCACCGCTACGGCGCGAAGGTGTTCGTGACCCTGAACACCATTCTTCATGATGATGAACTGGAACCGGCGCAACGTCTGATAACCGATCTGTACGAAACCGGCGTGGACGCGCTGATTGTTCAGGATATGGGCGTGCTGGAGCTGGATATTCCGCCGATTGAGCTGCATGCCAGCACCCAGTGCGATATTCGCAGCGTGGAGAAAGCGAAATTTCTTTCCGATGTCGGCTTCAGCCAAATCGTCCTCGCCCGCGAGCTGAATCTTCAGCAGATCAAAGCGATTTACGATAATACCGACGCGACCATCGAATTCTTTATCCACGGAGCGCTGTGCGTGGCCTATTCCGGTCAGTGCAATATTTCCCATGCTCAGACCGGGCGCAGCGCCAACCGCGGCGACTGCTCGCAGGCCTGCCGTCTGCCCTATACCCTGAAAGATGACCAGGGCCGCGTGGTGGCCTATGAAAAGCATTTGCTGTCGATGAAAGACAACGATCAGACCGCCAACCTGGCCGCGCTGATCGATGCCGGAGTGCGTTCCTTTAAGATTGAGGGACGCTACAAAGACATGAGCTATGTGAAGAATATTACCGCGCATTATCGCCAGATGCTTGACGCCATCATTGAAGATCGCGGCGATCTGGCCCGCTCGTCGTTGGGACGTACGGAGCACTTCTTCATCCCGTCCACGGATAAAACCTTCCATCGCGGCAGCACCGACTATTTTGTCAACGCCCGCAAAGGCGATATCGGCGCGTTTGATTCGCCGAAGTTTATTGGCCTGCCGGTGGGTGAAGTGCTGAAAGTCGGCAAGGATTTTCTCGACGTTGAGGTGAGCGAAGCCCTGACCAACGGTGACGGCCTGAACGTGATGATCAAACGTGAGGTTGTCGGCTTTCGCGCCAACACGGTTGAAAAAACGGGCGAAAATCGCTACCGCGTATGGCCGAACGAGATGCCCGCGGATTTACACAAAGTGCGCCCGCATCAGCCCCTAAACCGTAACCTCGATCATAACTGGCAGCAGGCGCTGCTAAAAACCTCCAGCGAGCGTCGCATCGCGGTGGATATTGAACTGAGCGGCTGGCAGGAACAGCTGGTCTTAACCATGACCAGCGAGGAGGGCGTCAGCGTCACCCATACTCTGGACGGCGATTTTGCCGAAGCGACCCAGGCGGAGAAAGCGCTGACGAATCTGCGTGACGGCCTGGCGAAGCTGGGCCAGACCCTTTACTACTCGCGCAACATGGAAATTAACCTGCCGGGTGCGCTATTCGTGCCGAACAGCCTGTTGAACCAGCTGCGTCGGGAAACCGTAGATATGCTGGATGACGCGCGGCTGAAAGCCGTGGTGCGCGGCTGCCGCAAGCCGGTTTCCGTCCCGCCGCCGGTCTATCCGGAAACGCACCTGTCGTTTCTGGCGAACGTCTACAACCAAAAGGCGCGCGAGTTTTACCAGCGTTACGGCGTGCAGCTGATCGATGCCGCCTATGAAGCGCATCAGGAGAAGGGCGATGTGCCGGTCATGATCACTAAGCACTGCCTGCGCTTTGCTTTTAATCTGTGTCCGAAACAGGCTAAAGGGTCGATTAAGAGCTGGAAAGCCACGCCGATGCAGTTGATTCACGGCGATGAAGTGTTGACGCTGAAATTTGACTGCCGCCCCTGCGAAATGCACGTCGTCGGTAAGATAAAAAATCATATCCTTAAAATGCCGCTACCGGGCAGCATCGTGGCGTCCGTCAGCCCGGATGAGCTTATAAAAACCCTGCCGAAACGCAAGGGCGCCTGATGACTGACAGGTCTTAGGGATAGAAGTGCATTTTCGGCTTTCGCGCATTTTGCCAGCGGTGATGTTCGCGCAGATCGGACGCGGCTTCTTCGCTCTGGCTGCGTAGCTCATCGCTATCGGCTTCGTGCTGTAGCTGCTGCTCGAGGCCCTGTACCGGGAAGAAATCGTGTCCGTGCTGGTGGGCCAGCACGTGGCCGGAAAACAGGGCGCACACCAGCAGTAGCGCTGAAACGTATCTTCTGAGCATATCTTTTCCCTTCTGTCGGTGAGTGGGGCTACTATGCCAGGGAGTTGTTGAGCTTATTTCCGCGTTTATCAAAGATGGGAAAAGCTTTTGTCAGCGCTCCCTGACGGATGGCGAAAAAAAGCCCGACGGTGGAGCCGTCGGGCCGACTAAAATGACGTTACGGGCGGCTCAAACCTTCAGCCCGGCGGCCGTCATCAGAAGCCGAAACCCCATGCTCACCGCTCCCAGCGCCAGCACGCTGCCTCCCCACAGCACTATCATCCATACCGCTCGCTTAAGCCATACTCGTTGCATCAGTGATACCCCTCGCCGTGTTGAACTTTGCCGCGAAAAACGTAGTAGCTCCAGAAGGTGTAGCCGAGGATCACCGGCAGAATAAGCAGCGCGCCAACCAGCATAAAGCCCTGGCTTTGCGGCGGCGCGGCGGCCTGCCAGAGGGTAATGTCCGGCGGAATAATATGCGGCCAGATACTGATCCCCAGCCCGCTAAAGCCGAGGAAGATCAGCCCCAGCGTGAGAGTAAAAGGCAGCAGGTGGCTGGCGCTGTTGCGAAGCGTTCGCCAGAGCCAGGCGCCGATCGCCGCCACCAGCAGCGGTACCGGCAGCAGGAAGAATAGGTCAGGCAGGCTAAACCAGCGCCGGGCGATGGCCGGTTGCGCCAGCGGCGTCCAGATGCTGATGGCGACAATGACCGCCAGCAGCGCCAACAGCAAGCCGCGCGCGGTCATGCGCATATTGCGGTGGAGCGCATTTTCGCTTTTCATCACCAGCCAGCTGGCACCCAGCAGCGCGTAGGCAACGCATAGCCCCAGGCCGCAGAACAGGGTAAACGGCGTAAACCAGTCAAACATCCCGCCGCTGAAGCTGCGGCCGTTGACCGGGAAACCGTTGATCACCGCTCCGACCACCATGCCCTGGGTGAAGGTGGCCAGAAGGGAACCGACCATAAAAGCGCGATCCCAGAATGGACGATGCGATGGCGTCGCATTAAAGCGAAATTCAAAGGCAACGCCGCGAAAAATAAGACCGATCAACATCAGGGTGAGCGGGATCGCCAGCGCATCGATAATGACCGCGTAGGCCAGAGGAAATGCGCCAAACAGCCCCGCGCCGCCAAGCACCAGCCAGGTTTCATTGCCGTCCCAGACCGGGGCGACGCTGTTTACCATCACGTCGCGGTCCGCCGTGTCCCGGGTAGTGGTGAATAAAATGCCAATGCCCAGGTCAAAGCCATCCATTACGATATACATCAGGGTGGCGAAGACAATGATAACAAACCAAATAACCGATAAATCGATACCCATTAGCGGAACTCCTTCTGCTGTTCATGGCCCGTAGCGGCGGAGAGTGGACGCGCTGGCGTACCGGAGGCCGGTGGCTGCGCGGTCTGCGGACCTTTGCGAATCAGGCGTAGCATATAGCTGTAGCCGACGCCGAACACCGAACCGTAGACAACGATAAAAGTCAGCAGACTGATCGACATATGCAGGTCGCCGTGAGCGGAGACGGCATCAGCGGTGCGCTGAACGCCATAGACGACCCACGGCTGGCGGCCCACTTCGGTGGTCACCCAGCCCGCCAGAATCGCGATAAGTCCCGAAGGTCCCATCCATAGCGCAAAGCGTAAAAAGGGCCTGCTGTGATAGAGGCGGCCGCGATAGCGTAGCCACAAGGCCAGCGCGCCCAGCAGGATCATCAGCATGCCGAGCCCGGCCATCAGGCGGAAGGACCAGAATACGATGGTGGAGTCAGGGCGATCTTCCGGGGCGAACTCCTTCAGCGCCGGCACCTGCTTATCCAGGCTGTGGGTGAGAATCAGGCTGCCGAGAGCCGGGATCTCCAGGCCATAGCGGGTACGCTCCTGCTGCATATCCGGCCAGCCGAACAGCAGCAGCGGGGTGGGCTCTCCGGGCGCGTTCTCCCAGTGTCCTTCAATGGCGGCGATTTTGGCCGGCTGGTGTTTCAACGTATTCAGCCCGTGCATATCGCCAATCAGCGCCTGAATGGGGGCGACAATCAGCGTCATCCACAGCGCCATGGAGAACATCGCGCGGACGGCGGGGGTATTGTTCCCTCGCAGCAGGTGCCAGGCTGCCGACGCGCCGACGAACAGCGCGCTGCTGAGGAAAGCCGCCACCGACATATGCAGCAGGCGGTAAGGGAAAGACGGGTTAAAAATCACCGCCAGCCAGTCCACCGGCACCACCTGACCATTGACGATCTCAAATCCCTGCGGCGTTTGCATCCAGCTATTAGATGCAAGGATCCAGAAGGTGGAGATAATCGTCCCCAGCGCGACCATACAGGTGGCGAAAAAGTGCAGGCCAGGTCCGACACGGTTCCAGCCGAACAGCATCACGCCGAGGAATCCGGCCTCAAGGAAGAAGGCGGTCAGAACCTCATAGGTCAGCAGCGGGCCGGTAATGCTCCCGGCGAATTCCGAGAATCCGCTCCAGTTGGTACCGAATTGGTAGGCCATCACCAGGCCGGAGACGACCCCCATGCCGAAGTTAACGGCGAAGATTTTTGACCAGAAGTGGTACAGCGAACGCCAGGTCGGGTTTTTGGTTTTTAACCATAAGCCTTCCAGTACCGCCAGGTAGCTGGCTAACCCGATGGTGATGGCGGGGAAGATAATATGAAATGACACGGTGAAAGCGAACTGGATCCGCGCCAGGTGGAATGCATCAAGACCGAACATGCAGAACTCCGCAACAAAATTGACTCAGCGCAATTCTAGGCTTCGTTGATAACGGGTTGCAGGAACAGAAACGCTGTTTTTCCCTATAACAGTTGGGGTCTGTTATGACCTTTTGGCAAAACGCAGAATGGCGCTCTCCCGGTCTGCGCTGCGCTTAGCCGGGCTACGGGCTCCCAGCCGTCTGCGGTCCGCTAGCCCGGATAGATGCGCCAGCAACGCCTCCGGTAAGATATTATTTTCACTACACACCATAACAGTTTTTATAAACTGCCATTATTTCTCATCTGATATATAATTGACCCTACGAATAGCTACACGGATCGACGGATGAAAAAGTACCAGCGGCTGGCGCAGCAGATTACCGAACAGATCGCGCTTGGGGTGTGGTTACCCGGCGACAGGTTGCCCTCGCTGCGCGAACAGGTGGTAAGCAGCGGAATGAGTTTTATGACCGTCAGCCACGCCTATCAGCTACTGGAGAGCCAGGGACGCATCATCGCCCGTCCGCAGTCCGGCTATTATGTCGCGCCGCAGCCCACTAAACCGCGGCAGCCCGCGCCGCCCGCCCAGGTAACGCGTGATGAAGCGGTTGATATCAACACTTATATCTTTGAAGTGCTGCAGGCCAGCCGCCAGGCCTCTATGTTGCCCTTCGCCTCGGCTTTTCCCGATCCGCGACTATTCCCCTTACCGCAGCTCAACCGCTCGCTGGCGCAGGTGAGCAAAACCGCAACCGCCATGAGCGTGATTGAAAACCTGCCGCCGGGGAACGATGAACTGCGCCATGCGATTGCCCGGCGCTACGCGCTGCAGGGAATGAATATCTCGCCGGACGACATCGTGATCACCGCCGGCGCGCTGGAAGCGCTGAACCTTAGTCTGCAGGCCGTCACCGAACCGGGCGATTGGGTGGTGGTGGAAAATCCCTGCTTCTACGGGGCGCTGCAGGCTCTTGAAAGATTGCGCCTGAAAGCGCTATCGGTGGCCACGGATGTTAAAGAGGGGATCGATCTCGCCGCGCTGGAGCAGGCGCTACAGAGCTATCCGGTGAAAGCCTGCTGGCTGATGACCAATGGGCAAAACCCGCTCGGCTTTACCCTCAGCGCGGAGAAAAAAGCGCGGCTGGTGGCGCTGCTGGCGCGCTATAACGTGATGCTGATTGAAGATGATGTTTACAGCGAGCTCTACTTTGGTCGTGAGAAACCGCTGCCGGCAAAATACTGGGATCGCGACGATATGACGCTGCACTGCAGCTCCTTCTCCAAATGTCTGGTACCCGGGTTCCGTATCGGCTGGGTGGCGGCGGGCAAGCACGCCCGACGGATCCAGCAGCTACAGCTGATGAGTACGCTCTCCACCAGTTCGCCAATGCAGCTGGCGCTGGTCGATTACCTTTCGACTAAACGCTACGATGCCCACCTGCGCCGTTTACGCCGCCAGCTTGCCGAGCGCAAACAGCTGGCCTGGCAGGCCCTGCTGCGCCATCTTCCCGCAGAGGTAAAAATTCATCATAGCGATAGCGGTTATTTTCTCTGGCTTGAGCTTCCCGCCGGAGCCGATGCGGGGGAGCTGAGCGCCCGCGCGCTGGCGTATAACATCAGCATTGCGCCGGGGAAAATGTTTTCCACCACCGCCAGCTGGACTTCATTCTTCCGCTTTAATACCGCGTGGGGCTGGGGCGAAAAAGAGGAGCTGGGGGTTAAACGCCTGGGCGAACTGATTCGCGAAATGCTGGCTTAGCGTTATTTATTTCCCGCCAGTGATACCGGGCCGAAAAATAAGCCGGCGAACAGGTGGGTTATTATTTTACTGATGCCAACCATAGGAAATTCGCATAGTCGTATTGCCTCGCTAACTCCTTGTCTATAATCCATAAAGTTATTCCGTGTATGCCGTTTTTTGCGTAATGCGCCCCTTGTCACAACCTGAATAAATTTCCCCGGGGGCCCCAGGCGCGCCGTCTACTGTTATGAAGGAAGATATTTTTACGGCACGGCTGCCGCTCATTTTCTTGTGACAGGAGTATGACCCGATGAGCAAAAAAATTGCCCGTGGCAGCCTTTGCGTGCTGGGGATGGTTTTCCTGACGGCGCAGGCCGCCGAGCCGCCGACTTCTCTCGATAAAGGCGAAGGTCGTCTCGATATTATTGCCTGGCCGGGATATATCGAGCGGGGACAAACCGATAAAAGCTACGACTGGGTGAGCCAGTTTGAAAAAGAGTCCGGCTGTCAGGTTAATGTCAAAACCGCCGCCACGTCCGATGAGATGGTCAGCCTGATGGCAAAAGGAGGCTATGACCTGGTCACCGCGTCCGGCGACGCTTCGCTGCGCCTGATTATGGGTAAGCGCGTGCAGCCGATTAACACTGCGCTGATTGCTAACTGGCACTCCCTCGACCCGCGCGTGGAAAAAGGCGCGTGGTTTAACGTCGGCGGACAGGTCTACGGCACTCCATACCAGTGGGGGCCAAACCTGCTGATGTACAACAGCAAAACCTTCCCGACGCCGCCGGATAGCTGGAGCGTGGTGTTCGTAAAACAAAATCTGCCGGACGGAAAAACCAATCAGGGCCGCGTACAGGCTTATGATGGGCCCATTTATATTGCCGACGCCGCGCTATTCGTTAAAGCCACTCAGCCGCAGCTGGGTATTAATGATCCCTATCAACTTACTGAAGCGCAGTATCAGGCGGTGCTGAAAGTCCTGCGCGAACAGCACCCGCTGATCCACCGCTACTGGCACGATACCACCGTGCAGATGAGCGATTTTAAAAACGAAGGTGTGGTGGCCTCCAGCGCCTGGCCCTATCAGGCCAACGGTCTGAAAGCGGAAGGCCAGCCGATTGCCACCGTTTTTCCGAAAGAGGGCGTCACCGGCTGGGCGGATACCACTATGCTGCACAGCGATGCTAAACATCCGGTTTGCGCTTATAAATGGATGAACTGGTCGCTCACCCCGAAAGTGCAGGGGGATGTCGCCGCCTGGTTTGGTTCGCTGCCGGTCGTACCTGCGGGTTGCAAAGCCAGCGCGCTGCTCGGGGATAAAGGCTGCGAAACCAATGGTTACAACGAATTCGCCAAAATTGCGTTCTGGAAAACGCCGGTTGCCGAAGGCGGGAAATTCGTCCCCTACAGCCGCTGGACGCAGGATTACATCGCAATTATGGGCGGTCGTTAAGTCGCCGGAGGCGAAGAACATGCACGCGGTAGAGCTGGATAATGTTTCGCGCCTGTACGGCGACGTGCGGGCGGTGGATGGCGTCAGCATCGCTATTCGCGACGGCGAGTTTTTCTCTATGCTGGGGCCATCCGGCTCCGGCAAAACCACCTGCCTGCGCCTGATTGCCGGATTTGAACAGCTTTCGGGCGGGACGATACGTATTTTTGGCCAACCGGCCAGCGCGCTGCCGCCCTGGCAGCGCGATGTGAATACCGTTTTCCAGGATTATGCGCTGTTTCCTCATATGTCGGTACTCGATAACGTCGCCTACGGGTTGATGGTTAAGGGGATCGGCAAAAAGGAGCGCCACGCCCGTGCGCAGGAGGCGCTGGAGAAAGTGGCGCTCGCTTTTGTGCATGCGCGCAAGCCTTCTCAGCTTTCCGGCGGCCAGCGCCAGCGGGTAGCCATCGCCCGGGCGCTGGTGAATCAGCCAAGGGTCCTGCTGCTGGATGAACCGCTGGGGGCACTGGATCTAAAACTGCGCGAACAGATGCAGCTGGAGCTGAAAAAACTGCAGCAGGCGCTGGGCATCACCTTCATTTTTGTGACCCACGATCAGGGAGAGGCCCTGTCGATGTCTGACCGCGTGGCGGTCTTTAATCAGGGACGCATTGAGCAGGTTGATGCGCCTCAGGATCTCTATTTGCGGCCAAGAACGGCGTTTGTCGCCGGGTTTGTCGGTACCGCCAACGTGTTTAGTAGCGAGCTGGCGCAGAAGCTGTGCGCGATGACGGGCGCCTGGTCGCTGCGTCCGGAGCATATTCGGCTGAATGCCGGCGGGGAGGTGCAGATTCAGGGGATCGTGCAGGCGGTGCAGTATATGGGCGCCGCCACGCGCGTCGAGCTGAAGCTGGCTGACGGCGAGAAGCTGCTGGTGAGTCAGGCGAATGTCGATGGTCAGGCTGCGCTGAACGCCCCTCCGGTAGGGCAACAGGTGCTGGCTTCATGGTCGCGTGCGGCGATGGTCCCCCTGGAGAGCGGAGGGTGATATGACGATGGCGATACCCTCTGCCGGAGGCGGACGCCTGGCCGGCACCTTCTGGCGTCATCCCTCGCTGGCTCTGTTTCTGCTACTGCTGGGGCCGCTCATGTGGTTTGGCATTGTCTATCTGGGGTCGTTGTTGACCCTTTTGTGGCAAAGTTTCTATACCTTTGATGATTTCACCATGTCGGTCACCAACGACCTGACGCTGGCCAATCTGCGCGCGCTGTTTAATCCGGCTAACTACGACATTATTGTGCGCACGCTGGTGATGGCGCTATCGGTGACCGTCGCCAGCGCGATTCTGGCACTGCCCATGGCCTGGTATATGGCCCGCTATACCCGTGGCAAGATGAAAGCCTTTTTCTATATCGCCGTGATGCTGCCGATGTGGGCGAGCTATATCGTCAAAGCCTATGCCTGGACGCTGCTGCTGGCTAAAGATGGCGTCGCCCAGTGGTTCCTGCGCCATCTTGGTCTGGAAAGCGTACTGAGCATGGTGCTGACGATCCCGGCGGTCGGCGGCAATACGCTGTCGACCTCTGGGCTGGGGCGCTTCCTGGTGTTCGTCTATATCTGGCTGCCGTTTATGATCCTGCCGGTGCAGGCGGCGCTGGAACGCCTGCCGTCTTCATTGCTGCAGGCTTCCGCCGATCTTGGCGCCCGTCCGCGCCAGACCTTTCGCTATGTGGTGCTGCCGTTAGCGATCCCCGGCATTGCGGCGGGGTCCATTTTTACCTTCTCCCTGACGCTGGGCGATTTTATCGTGCCGCAGCTGGTGGGGCCGCCGGGATTCTTTATCGGCAATATGGTCTATTCCCAGCAGGGGGCGATTGGCAACATGCCGATGGCGGCGGCGTTTACCCTGGTGCCCATTGTACTGATTGCCCTCTATCTGGCGTTCGTGAAACGTCTGGGAGCATTTGATGCACTCTGATCGCGCACCGCTGTTCCTGAAGGTCGCCACCTGGGGTGGCGTGATATTCCTGCATTTCCCGCTGCTGATTATCGCTCTCTACGCATTCAATACCGAAGACGCCGCCTTCAGCTTTCCGCCTGCAGGCCTGACGCTGCGCTGGTTTAGCGAAGCGGCGGGGCGTAGCGATATTATCGATTCCGTGACGTTGTCACTCAAAATCGCCGCGCTGTCGACCGCCATCGCTCTCGTACTTGGCACGCTGGCTGCAGGTGCGCTGTGGCGCAGCACGTTTTTTGGCAAAAACGCCGTGTCGCTACTGCTGCTATTACCGATTGCGCTGCCCGGCATTATTACCGGGCTTGCGCTGCTGACCGCCTTTAAGGCTGTCAATCTGGAACCAGGGCTGCTGACTATCGTCGTGGGACACGCGACCTTCTGCGTGGTCGTGGTATTTAACAACGTGATTGCCCGCTTTCGCCGCACTTCATGGAGTCTGGTGGAAGCGTCGATGGATTTAGGCGCAACCGGCTGGCAAACCTTTCGTTACGTGGTACTGCCCAATCTGGGATCGGCGCTGCTGGCGGGGGGAATGCTGGCATTTGCTCTGTCGTTTGATGAAATTATCGTGACCACGTTTACCGCCGGGCACGAGCGTACGCTGCCGCTCTGGTTGCTTAATCAGCTCGGGCGCCCGCGCGATGTCCCGGTCACCAACGTCGTCGCGCTGCTGGTCATGCTGGTGACGATGTTTCCGATTCTGGGGGCCTGGTGGCTCACTCGTGACGGCGACATCAGCGCGGAAAACGGAAAATAAAAAACCGATACAGGATAATGCTATGCAAAATAACCTTTTGATAAACGGTAAGTTAGTGGCTGGCGAAGGCGAGACTGTGCCGGTGTTTAATCCAGCCACCGGCGAAGAGATTTTGTCGATTGCGGAGGCCTCTGCGACGCAGGTTGATGCTGCGGTTGACGCCGCTGACCTGGCCTTTGCCGGCTGGAGTCAGACGACGCCGAAAACCCGCGCCGAATGCCTGCTGCGGCTGGCGGATCTGATTACTGAACATGCCCAGGAGCTGGCTCAACTGGAGTCGTTGAACTGCGGCAAACCGCTGCACTGCGTGGTCAACGATGAGCTACCGGCGGTTGCCGATGTTTTCCGATTTTTCGCCGGTGCAGCGCGCTGTCTGCCGGGTATGGCGGCAGGTGAATACCACGAAGGCCACACCTCGATGATCCGCCGCGATCCGGTCGGCGTGGTGGCTTCTATCGCGCCGTGGAACTATCCGCTCATGATGGCGGCCTGGAAACTGGCGCCAGCGCTGGCGGCAGGCAACTGCGTGGTAATAAAACCCTCTGAGATCACTCCGCTCACCGCGCTGAAGTTAGGTGAACTGGCGCAGGAGATTTTCCCCGCCGGGGTGCTTAATGTCCTGTTCGGGCGCGGAGCAACCGTCGGCGATCCGCTGACCGCCCATGCCCGGGTTCGCATGGTGTCGCTAACCGGCTCGATTGCTACCGGCGCGCATATTATCGGCCATACCGCGGCGTCGATTAAGCGAACCCATATGGAGCTGGGCGGGAAGGCGCCGGTTATCGTTTTTGATGATGCGGATATTGACGCGGTGGTGGAGGGGGTACGGACCTTTGGGTTTTATAACGCCGGTCAGGACTGTACCGCCGCCTGCCGCATTTACGCGCAGGCCGGAATCTATGACCAACTGGTGGAAAAGCTCGGCGCGGCGGTCGCCAGCCTGAAGATTGGACCGCCGGACGATGAAACGACCGAACTGGGCCCGCTGAGCTCGCAGGCGCATCTGGACAGGGTCAGCGCCGCCGTCGATGCGGCTCGTGCCTTGCCGCATATTCAGGTGGTGACCGGCGGCAGCAAAGCGCCGGGCAATGGTTACTACTTCCAGCCCACGCTGCTGGCAGGGGCGAAGCAGGACGATGCGATTGTGCAGCGGGAGGTTTTTGGTCCGGTTGTCAGCATCACCGCATTTAGCGATGAAGAGCAAGCGTTGTGCTGGGCCAACGATTCCCAATATGGTCTTGCCTCGTCGGTATGGACTCGCGATGTCGGCAGAGCGCACCGGCTCAGCGCCCGCCTGCAGTATGGCTGTACCTGGGTCAATACGCATTTTATGCTGGTTAGCGAAATGCCGCATGGCGGGCAGAAGCTCTCCGGCTACGGCAAGGATATGTCGATGTATGGCCTGGAGGATTATACGACCATCCGTCATGTGATGATCAAGCACGGGTAGAGGATGAGTGATTCAGATTAGCCTGCTAATAGTTACCATAGCAAAAAATGTTAAAACAGAAGCGTGCGTTTATGAGAATATTCTTAAGCCCCTTCAAGAGCTAAGCCATGATGAGTGCCGGAGATAAGCGCCGGGTGGGGCCGGTTAGTCCTCGGGGCGAGGGATGTGCTCTTCCGGGTCCTCTCGTTAACTGACGGAAAAGTTCGCCAGCCCCTGCAGGCAATGCAGGGGCTTTTTGTTGCGCTGGAGATATTAACTTGTTGCTGTGATTTTGCCTGATATCAGGTCATCAGAAATTAAATACGTACGGCGTTATTTATTTTTTGGCAAATGATTAACAGGCTAACGTTTGTTTTTTTTGCTCGGTAAACTTGATTGACGACGCTCGCGAACATAAGAAAAAAGATTATAAATTGCAGCAATAAGTAAAATTAACGCCACAATAAGCACGGCGATTCCGGACATGTACCACCTCAAAAAGCAATGAGTAAAAAACAAGCTTCGCATAACTTGTAATTATGAATGTATGATTTTATGCGAAACAAGGCAAATGATATTTCTTATCATTTAAAATCGACAGAAAAGTTTTATCGCTATTTTGGTTTTGTAAGCTATTGATAAGTAATGGTGTTTTGTCTTTTTAACCCGTTTTACTGCATCCTGGCCGCCATCGAACCCGCTAATAATGATGATCGCCTCTTGGCTCAATGCTGATGATTGGATAAAGAATAGTAAACAATTGCCCTGCGACAGGAAAGGCCCGTGAGCTTCGGAGAATAGCGCGCAGCGCTGATTGCGGCAAATGAGGCTTATTTAAACTTAAGCCATCAAATATATAACCCTATAAATAAAGGTGTTATTAACTGCGGGTTGTGAGAATAAGTTCTGAAAGGCAAGAGATATTCATTTATCGCCATTAATATTTTCGTGCCCCCCTTTAAATTTAGCGGATATGTAATATTTATGTTAAATAAGCCGCGATGATGACGGCTGGTGGGGCAGGGAAGCGGGTTTGACTTTATATAGCCGCTCATGCGAACATTCGGCGCAATTTGTTGCTTCGACGTTGATATAGTTTTGAAAAAAATAGCGTGTTTTCTCTTCGTGGCCTGCGCCACAGCGATGCTTTACGGGAATTTTCCCGCTAAACAGATTGTTGATTGTGAAAAACAGGGCGTAGCAGAAGCGGTTTGCGCTGCGGCCGCGTGGGACAGTGAAAAAGTTGACCTGCTCCCGGCGTGGGATCCTGAATTGCAGAAGCTGATGACCGTGCAACAACACGCCTCTACAGCTGAGGCTGGCGCTATTAAATCGTAAAAAAGCAGCCTTCAAAGGCTGCTTTTTTAGGTTTCATTGCTGAGTAAAATCGCTAAAACCAACCAAAACGAACGGACAACAGGCCGATTAGCGCAAGCGCTGCGCCGACATTTATCAGAAGGACGGTTTTGCTGGAAACATCCATAACGCCACCTTAATGAATTAGCCTCTACAGTTATAGTACGAGGTCAAAGGTTGCGCTATCGGACTAAGCCGAATCGGGCGTATTTCTGAAAATTAAAGCCGTGACTCGTTTTATTATGCCATAAACTCTGACGTACGCTGGGGTACGAAAAGGCATCGCTTGACGCGAAAATGCCTCTCAGGGAAGGAAGAAGAAAAATGACGTTGTACCAGAAAATGCTGGTTTTTTATGCAGTTATGGGCTGTATCTGCGCGGTAATAAGCTGGTTCTTAACGAAAGAGAGCCGCTGGATCCGCCTGCTGGCGGCGCTGCTGATTGGCGCGACATGGCCGTTCAGCTTTCCCATGGCGTTGCTGGTCTCTTTGTTCTGATTGAAAAATCGATGGCTAACTTTTAGTGATGACTGTATAAAAAAACAGGCTCAACTAACGGATGATCTTCGATGAACAGTTTCTATTCCTCTCAGGCCGGCGGCAACGTGCGCTGGCTGGACCTGCCCGGCCGCGGTGAACCGATTATCTTTATCCGCGGCCTGGGCTGCGCCTCAACCTATGACTATCCTCGCGTGGCCGCCGATCCTGCGCTGGCCGGACGGCGAACGATTCTGGTCGATTTACCCGGATACGGCTACAGCGACAAGCCGCCATCTTTCGGCTATCGCATTGGCGATCAGGCCGGAGTGATAGTTGAGCTTCTGGATTGCTTAGGGCTAACGCGCTGCTACTTGTATGGTCACAGCATGGGCGGCAGCGTGGCGATTGAAGCCGCAGAACGGCTCGCCGAACGGGTGCTGGGGCTGCTGGTGGCCGAACCCAATCTCTATCCCGGGGGCGGGATGTACAGCAGGCGCATCGCGGAACAAACCGAAGAGCGCTTTATTGCCCGGGGCTATGCCGAGATGCTCAGTGCCGAAACCTCGCCCTGGGCCGGTTGCCTGCAAAACAGCGCTCCGTGGGCGGTGTGGCGCGGAGCGTCCAGCCTGGTGAAGGGCGCTAATCCGTCCTGGTTTACTCGCTTTATCCATTTATCCTGTCCTAAGGCCCTGATTTACGGAGAGCATTCGTTACCGGCTCAAGAAGCGACGGATACTGTCGCGGCGGGGATCCCGCTGTTAGCGATCCCGCTGGCCGGGCATTCAATGGCGTGGGAAAACCCATCGGCGCTGGCCCGCACGCTTGACAATTTTTATGCCAGCATTGAGGCAGAAGTCTGATTCGTGATCGCTACATACAAAAAGAAACAATATTTCATTTATTTTGATATTCCGTTTCTTTTATATGTGGCGAGCGTGAAATGCGAATAATCAACATCCTGGGTATCTCGGCTTTACTCTGTACGCCTCTGCTTCTGCAAGGGTGCGTAACGCAACATCCGCGCGGGACGGCTTCCCGCCCGCAGCTTACGGCGGCGGAAGCGGCAAGCTTCACCATGGAGCGCTATTTTGCGCAGGGCGGCGCGTTGAGTGCCCCGGATGGGCCATGGTCGCCATCGCCAGTTAGCCTTCCGCAAACGGAAAGCGCCTGGCGCGTGGCGCCTGCGGGAGCGCCGTACTCCCGCATTCAGCAGGCGGTTAATGCGGCAATAGCCCAGCATTCGGCAAAGAATGAGCGTATCTATATCCGTATCGAGCCAGGCATCTATCGGGAAACGGTCTATATCCCCGCAGGGGCGCCGCCGATAACCCTTTATGGCGCCGGAGAGCAGCCCGAAGAGGTCAGGATTGAGCTGGCGCTGGATTCACAATTTTCTGCGCAGCGCTATCGCGAGCAGGTGAACGGCCAGCATCAGTATCGTGAAGGCGACCCCGCCTGGTACCAGTATGCGCTTTGCGCCGGGCGTACCAGTAAGACAATAGGCACCAACTGCGCGGCGGTGATGTGGTCGCAAAGCGCTGATTTCCAGCTGGTTAATCTTAGCGTAGCCAACAGTCTGCTGGATACCGTTGATGGCGGTACCCACCAGGGGGTGGCTCTGCGGACGGATGGCGATCGCGTGCAGCTGGAGAAAGTCCGTTTGCTGGGACGCCAGGATACGCTCTATTTGAATACCAGCAACCTGCGTAATGAAGCGGTGACGGATCGCATTAGCCGCGTATACGTCAAAGACAGCTACGTCGAAGGGGACGTGGATTATGTCTTCGGCCGGGCGAATGCGGTCTTTGACAATGTGCATTTCCACACCGTCTCGACGCGCCGTTCTCCCGAGGCTTACGTGCTGGCGCCGAACACGTTGCCGGATAATCCATACGGCTTTCTGGTGAAGAACAGCCGCTTTACCGGCGACAGCGGCTATCAGGGCAGTTTCAAGGCAAAGCTGGGCCGCGCCTGGGATCAGGGGGCAGGCAAGACCGGCTATTTAGCGGGGCAGACCGCCAACGGACAGGTGCTGATCGCCAACAGCGCTATCGATCAAAGCTACGATCGGCTTTCCCCATGGGGCGCTGCGGCCACCACCTCCCGACCGTTCCGCGGCAATATTTCCGCAGAACGACAGCTGGATGACGTGGCCTTTAATCGCCTGTGGGAATTCAAGAACCATTGGCGGCCTTGAAACTTAAAACGGCAGCTCGCGCGGGAGCGTTTGCAGCGTGATCCAGCGCAGCTCGGTAAACTCGGCAATCCCCGCGCGTCCGCCAAAGCGGCCATAGCCCGATGATTTACAGCCGCCAAACGGCATTTGCGCTTCATCGTGCACGGTGGGGCCGTTGATGTGGCAAATGCCGGTTTGCAGATTTTGCGCCAGGTTCCACGCCCGGGCGCTGTCCCGACTGTATATCGCCGACGAGAGGCCATATTCGCTTTCGTTCGCGACGGCCAGCGCTTCGGCTTCGTTCTGAACGCGAATAATCGATTTCACCGGGCCGAACGATTCCTCATGCCAGATGCGCATTTCCCGGGTGACGCCATCGAGCAGGGTGGCGCGCATTTGCGTCGAATTGGATGTGCCGCCTGTGAGCAGGCGCGCGCCCTTCGCCAGCGCATCCTCTATCAAGGCATTGCAGCGGGTGACGGTCTTCATCTCTACCACCGGGCCGAGCAGGCTGGCGGGCAGGGCCGCCGCGCGCCTGGCTAGCAGCGCCACAAACTCTTCCGCGACGGCCGCATCCACAATGATGCGCTCGGTCGACATGCAGATTTGTCCGGCGTTGGCGAATGCGCCAAAAACGGCGCCCGCAGCCGCCTGTTCGAGGTCAGCGTCGTCGAGCACCAGCAGCGGTGCCTTGCCGCCCAGTTCAAGCACCGCCGGTTTCAGATGCTCCCCGCAGGTGCGGGCGATAATCCGTCCTACCGGCGTCGAACCGGTGAAGTTGATGCGACGTACGGCGGGGTGCGCTATTAGAGACTCCACCAGCGCAGGAGCGTCGGCGGGAGTGCAGGTCAGATAATTCACCACGCCGGCGGGGAAGCCCGCCGCCGCCAGGGCATCGATAATTAGCCCCTGAGTCGCCGGCGAGAGCTCCGCGCCTTTGAGAATAACCGTATTTCCGCAGGCCAGCGGCGTGGCGATAGCGCGAGTCGCCAGAATCAATGGTGCGTTCCACGGCGCCATGCTGAGTACGACGCCCGCCCCCTGACGGATGCCCAACGCCAGATTTCCCGGCACGTTAGAGGGGATCACCTGGCCTTCGATTTGCGTGGTCAATGCGGCGGCTTCGCGCAGGATATCGGCGGCCAGATGCACGTTAAAACCGGCCCAGTGCGCGGTGGCTCCCGTTTCGGCCGCCATCGCGGCAATAAACTTCGCCTCACGGCGCAGCATCTCTTCGGCAGCGTCCAGCAGGAGGCGTCGCCGTTCTGCGGGTATCGTATCGCGCCATTGCGGATACGCCGCGCCGGCGGTATCGGCGCAGCGGCGAGCGTCAGCCAGGCTGGCGGCGCTGGCAACGGAGGCGTTTTCTTGCGTCAGCGGGTTGTAGCGGGTAAAAGTGGCATGGCCTTCCGCATCGTGCCACTGGCCGTTGGTGTAGAGAGTGCAGGTTATTGTCATTGTAGGTTTCTCCTGGCGTTGCGATTTGCCGAGTGTACCGGGTTGCGCCGCCGCGTGATGCCGTCCGGGCGGTTATCGCCCTGTTTTTTCGCAACCTTTCGCACGCTTCACATTTATGACTGAAATCGAGGGGGGAGTGACAGTAGAGATGCTGAATTAATCGGCGAAAAAGCGGTTTTTAGCATAACCTGATACCAATTGATTATTTGCCGGTTGAATTCCCCTGTGCTGTTATTAAAGGACTTATAACAAATTCATAAGGCTTATAACCATGTTTACAGGGAAAACGTTTATTGCGCTGGCGTTGAGCGCACTTCTGCCGGCAGCAAGCGCGCTGGCGGCGGGCGATGATACGCTGGTCTATTGCTCCGAAGCCTCTCCGGAATCCTTCAATCCGCAGATTGCCAGTTCCGGGCCCTCTTTTGTCGCCAGCTCTCAGGTGCTGTATAACCGGCTGATAAACTTTGATCCGGTCAAAAACACGCCTGTTCCTTCCCTCGCGACGGAATGGAGCGTCTCTCCGGACGGCAAAACCTGGACCTTTACCCTGCGTAAAGGCGTGCAGTTCAACAGCAATAAATTCTTTAAGCCGACCCGCGATTTCAACGCCGATGATGTGCTGTTCTCGGTGCTGCGCCAGAAAGATGCGAATCATCCTTATCACAATGTTTCCCACGGGCAATACGAATACTTTCACGACGTCGGGCTGGATAAGCTGATTAAAGAGGTCAAAAAGATCGATGACTACCACGTTCAGTTTGTGCTCAACGAACCCAATGCGGCATTCCTCGCCGACTGGGGGATGGATTTTGCGTCAATTCTGTCTGCCGAATATGCCGATGCAATGCTGAAAAAAGGCACGCCGGAGTATATCGATACCTGGCCTGTCGGCACCGGACCTTACGCCCTCCAGCAGTATAAGGTGGATTCGCTGATCCGCTATGTTGCCAACCCGCACTACTGGGATGGTGAAGTGCCGACTAAACACCTGATCTTCTCGATCACCCCGAACGTTGAGACACGGCTGGCGAAGCTACAAACCAATGAATGCCAGATTATTCCCGCGCCGTCGCCGGTACAATTCCCGGTGATTAAAGGTAATAAAGATCTGGCGCTGCATTCGGTTGAGGCGCTCAACGTCGGCTATCTGGCGTTTAATACCGAGAAAAAGCCGTTCGATAACCTGCTGGTGCGGCAGGCGCTCAATTATGCCACCGACAAGCAGGCGATCGTGAAAGCGGTGTTCCTGGAGTCCGGCAGCGTTGCGAAATCGCCGATCCCTGCCAATATGCTGGGCTATAAGAAAGATCTGCCCGATTACGACTACGATCCGCAAAAAGCGAAAGATCTCCTTAAACAGGCCGGGCTGGAAAAAGGGGCCGAAGTCACCCTCTGGTCGATGCCGGTGCAGCGCCCGTATAATCCTAATTCGCGCCGTATCGCTGAAATGATCCAGAACGACTGGAGCAAAGTTGGCATCAAAGCCAAAATCGTCACCTATGAGTGGGGCGAGTACCTCGCCGGTATGCGCAAAGGGGAGCATGACAGCGCGCTGTTTGGCTGGATGTCAGATAACGGCGATCCGGATAACTTTGCCGGTACCCTGTTAAGCTGCGATAACATTAAAACCGGCTCCAACGTTGCCCGCTGGTGCGATAAGCCCTACGATGCGCTGGTGAAAAAGGCTATCCTGGTGAGCGACCCGCAGGAGCGCGCTAAACTCTACGCTCAGGCGCAGGAGATTTTTTATCAGCAGGCCCCATGGATCACCCTGGCAACCGGCAAAACCTTCTACGCGACGCGCAGTAACGTTAGCGGCTACAGCGTGAGCCTGATGGGCAGCGATTTTTCCAAAGTTAAACTTAATTAAGCCGGAAGGAGGAAGCATGTCGCATCTGGATGAGGTCGTCGCGCGCGTGGACGCGGCGATTGCCGAAAGCGTCATTAGCCATATGAACGAACTGCTGATTACATTAAGCGACGACGCCGGGCTGGGGCGAGAAGAGCGCTACGTGCAGCAGCAGCGTTTGCGTAACGCTATTGCTCATCATGGCCGCCAGCAGCATGAGGAACAGGAAGCGCGCCGGGAGCAGTTGACCCGCGGCGGCGAGATCCACTAAGCCAGGCGCTAGAACTGGCGTCTGGCCACCAGCCAGGCGCCGATAACCAGCATTACCGCACCGCAGAGTGGGCCAATCAGCGCGCGAAGCGGAACGCCATGCGCGCGAAGTAAATCCATCACCAGGCCACCGATCAACTGACTGGCAATCAATACTGCGATGGTGGTCGCCGCCCCGACGTTCTGATAGCCGCTGATGCTGGCAAAGACAAAGAACGAACCCAGCAAACCCGGAATTAGCGTCCACCACTTTACGCTGACCGCCAGCTCCTCAATCCCTGCCGCGCCGTGCTTCAGCAGCAGTATCGTGACAAAAATCACGATGCCGACCAGCGAGTTCAGCAGCATAGCGATCAGAATGGTCGATGCGGACTGGGTAATTCGTACCATCAGGGTGTTTTGCACGACCAGCCCAATGCCGGCGGCAATCAAACAGGCCAGGGTCAGCGTCTGATTCATGCGCCGCCGTCCGGATCGCGGCGATCGTCAAGCTGTAGCTGCATAAAGGTCAAATCCAGCCAGCGGCCAAATTTCGTGCCGACCTGCGACATCTGTCCGGTGGTGATAAAGCCCAGCGTGTGGTGCAGATGTAAAGAAGCCTCATTTTGCGCTTCAATACCGGCAACCATCACGTGCTTATTCAACCGCTTAGCTTCGGCGATCAGGGCCACCAGCAGGCTGCGGCCCAGCCCTTTGCCCTGATGCGCAGGATGGACATATACGGAATGCTCGACGGTATGGCGAAAGCCATCAAAGGCGCGCCAGTCTCCGAAGGAAGCATAACCGGTAATGACGCCGTTTTCTTCACTCACCAGCACCGGATAACCGGCGATCTGTCGGGCTTCATACCACGCGATGCGATTGTCGGTATCGACGGTTTTATCGTTCCAGATGGCGGCGGTATGGACGACCGCATGGTTGTAGATTTCTGCGATTGCCGCGCAATCGTCTTTGCTGGCATGGCGGATGATCATGGTAACCCTCAGGCTTGTACACTATAGTGGTACGCTATTATTACAATAATGTACGCAAGGCTGTCATCTGTTTTAGTCATAAATTTTTCCTCTGGCTTGCCGAATCCGTCGGTTCTCTGTCCAGGACTCTCCTGTCTCATCATTCAAATCAATAACTCCTGTATTACAACTGATTGAACGTATCACTATTACTCTACAGTCATATTTTCAATTTTTATTTACCAGTTTTATATTTTGATGACATTTAGTAATGAAGTTGTGGCCACGATAACTTCATGATTGTATTGAAGATGATACAAATCATTGTGATAGCATTCCCTTTTTTATTTTTACGCAATAGAAATAGCTTAACCCCGGAAGATATATTGTCATTAATCAGAGTGCGTATGGAAAAATAGACGGCATAACTCTGGTGGATTTTATAACGATATTCCATTCATACCATTATGCGTATTTATACGCAGGGATTCATTTTGCTGATAAGGGTGAAGCAATGGCGCGTAGGAAAAATATGAAAGTAGTAGTGCCTTCGATACTGACAATTATTATGGGTAATGTATTAGTCAATACCACCATGGCGGCTGAAACCAATGTGCTACAGGCGGCACCGGCTTATACCGCAACGCAGACTAAAGGGGAGACGCTGTGGAGCAATGATGATACGGCGATCGGTATTTTAGGGTCCGTACGTTTAATGGCCAAAACGGATTCTCATCATAGCCAGGAACATAATATACAGAATAATGACTCACGGCTGGGGGTAGCCGTAAGGCATAATTTTGATCTGAACGGCCTGAGCAATTATGCCGTAGGTTATTATGAGACTGGCGTTCATGGTTTAGATTCCGCAACAGATGACCAGGGCAACGATGTTTATACCCGGCAGGCTTATGCCGGTATTGGTAACGATCGATATGGTGTAGTGACCTTCGGTAAACAATATGCGCCGACAGACTGGGGGCTGGGCATTGACACAACCTATGCCTGGGGTGGAAAGGCGAAACATGATACCGCCGGAATGTCGACGGATATTATTAACTCCGCGGCGATCTACTATTTTAATGATAAAAATATGACCCTTGGCGTCATGGGGCAAGGTAATGACAACGTCGACAGCATCGGCTTTGCGGCCTATGGCGATGGCCCGAACCTGCATGACGCTTACCGCGATGGCTCAGCCACCGTTCACGGCGGCGCCGCGGCCGCCGCGCAGTATCGCTGGGATAACGGCTTCTCCGTCTCCAGCGCCGTTGCCTATAATCATTACACGGTAAATAGCGGGTCAGCCAGCGGCTGCCAGAGTTTTGGCCCGAATGGTCACTGCTTTCATTACACCGATAATAACGGTGATGCCTATGACGGCAATACGTATTCCATGGGGATGAACGCAAAATATACCGCCAACGTCGGTGACCACGCCTGGTATAACGGCGCGGAGGTGACGTATTACCTGAATAAAGTTAATGATGTTAAAGCGGCGACCAGCGGTCATTACGATCGTAATACCCGGCATGGTGATGACCAGGAAACGGTGCTTGGCCTGGAATATGACTCACAGTTTAAAATCACGCCGGCCTGGGGAGTGTACGTTGATTTTAACTGGTCGCAGGGCGGGGATGCCATGGACGGGCAGCACTTCCAGTCGACGGTATTAGGCACTGATTACTGGCTAGGTAATAGCGCGGTGACCTATCTTGAATACGGCTACGAAAAAGCCTGGGGCAACGATAACGAGGCGTGGAATATTGACGATCATCTTGGCGCAGTGGGCCTGCGCGTCTTTATTTAGTCGAGGCGTTTTCTTTTCATTTATTGCCTTAAAGGATGTAAGTTTAATTATCCCCTGATTTCTCCAGATTGCCCGGCGTAATATCACGTCGGGCCTTTTCCTCGGAATAAGCGGCCATTTTCGGCTGGTTGTGCAAACAGACGCCCTACACTATAGTGTCACGCTATGAATACTATAGAAGACAACCTGAACCAGCGCATCAGCGCACGCATCCGTATTGAGCGGGAATCTCGCGGCTGGTCGCTGAGCGAACTGGCGGATCGGGCGGGCGCGTCCCGGGCGATGATCCACAAGATCGAGCGCGGCGAAAGCAGCCCGACGGCCTCTATGCTTGGGCGGCTTTCCGGCGCCTTTGGCATTAGTATGTCGACGCTGATCGCCCGCGCCGAGATGCAGGAAGGCAAGCTGCTGCGGTTGGCTAATCAGCCGGTGTGGCACGACCCGCAGAGCCACTATCTGCGTCGTCACGTGTCGCCGCGTAGCGATTTGCCTATCGATCTGGTGCAAGTGGAGCTGCCCGGGGGCAGCGATATTCCGATGCCGGCGGCTTCTTATGCTCTGGCGCGACAGCTTATCTGGCTGCAGCAGGGCGAGCTGGTGTTTATCGAAGGCACTACGCGCCACGAAATGCAGGCGGGGGATTGTCTGGAGCTCGGGCCGCCGAACGACTGCCGCTTCATTAATGAAACCACGCAGCCCTGCGTCTATCTGGTCGTCCGGCTCAATCAATCTGCCTCATAATGTCAATGCGCGCTGACGGGAAAGCAGCTAGCCTCAACACAGACTTGTCAAAAGAGGAGTTTGTTATGGCTTTTAATCCGCAACGCCACCGCCGCTGGCTGCTGGCATCCCGTCCGCACGGCGAGCCGACCGGGGAGAACTTCCGCCTGGAAGAGGGTGAGGTCGCTTCTCCTGGGCCGGGGCAGCTGCTGCTGCGCACCGTCTTTCTGTCATTAGATCCCTATATGCGCGGGCGGATGAGCGACGCGCCTTCCTACTCGCCGCCGGTCGCCATTGGCGCGGTGATGGTGGGCGGCACCGTAAGCCGCGTTGTAACGTCGAACCATGCTGATTATCAGCCCGGCGATTGGGTGCTGGGCTACGGCGGCTGGCAGGATTATGAGATTTCCGATGGCAGCGGGCTGGTGAAGCTGGGCGATAACCCGGAACACCCCTCTTGGGCGCTGGGTATCCTCGGTATGCCGGGCTTTACCGCCTACATGGGACTGCTCGATATCGGCCAGCCAAAAGCGGGCGAGACGCTGGTGGTGGCCGCCGCCACCGGGCCGGTCGGCGCCACGGTCGGCCAGATAGCGAAGCTGAAAGGATGCCGTACGGTAGGCATTGCGGGCGGCAGCGAGAAGTGCCGTTATGCGGTAGAGACGCTGGGTTTCGACGTCTGTATCGATCACCGCGCGCCCGATTTTGCCGTTAAGCTGTTAGAAGCGTGCCCGCAGGGCATCGATATCTACTATGAGAACGTCGGCGGCAAAGTATTCGATGAAGTGCTGCCGCTGTTGAACACATCGGCCCGCGTGCCGGTCTGCGGCCTGGTCAGCGGTTACAACGCTACCGCGCTGCCCGCTGGCCCGGATCGTTTACCGCTGCTGATGGCGACGATCCTCAAAAAACGCATTCGGATGCAGGGCTTTATCATCGGCCAGGATTACGGTCACCGGATTGCGGAGTTCCAGCAGGAGATGGGGCGCTGGGTGCAGGCAGGGAAAATCAAATACCGCGAGCAGGTCGTTGACGGCCTGGAGAACGCGCCGCAGGCGCTCATCGGCCTGCTGAAGGGTGAGAACTTCGGTAAGGTCGTGGTTCGCGTCTCTCCTGACGAGTAATCATGTACCCGGCAGGCTTCGCGCCTGCCGGATAGTTTGACCATCAGGCGTAAAACGCCAGCCGCTCGGCCAGCAGATCGACAAAGGCCCGGCGATCGATGTCGAGCATCACCGTCGTATTTGGCGTCTTGCCGGTCAGGTTGTAGAAATCGACCACCGTCATTCCCTGCGTATATTTCCCCTGCGTTTCCACGCCGACCCAGCGTTCAACGGTGGTAAACATCTCCGGCTTCAGCAGCCAGGCAATGGTGCAAGGATCGTGCAGCGGAGCGCCGACAAAACCCCATTTTTCATCCTTATGGTACTCAAGGAAAAAGTCGAGTAGTTCGGCGACGATAGTGGATATCGGATTGCCGATACGGCGGAAACGCTCGATATCTTCGACGTGGATTTGCGCTTTGTGGGTGACATCCAGCCCGGCCATCACCACCGGGATCCCGGACTGGAAAACGATCTCTGCCGCTTCCGGGTCGACGTAGATATTAAACTCGACCGCCGGCTGCCAGTTACCCAGCACCATGGCGCCGCCCATCATCACGATGCGGGCAATTTTGCTATGCAGTTCAGGGTGGCTGTTGAGCAACAGGGCGACGTTGGTTTGCGGACCGGTAGCGACGATCGTAACCGGCCCGGCGCTTTCGCGCAGCGTTTTCGCCATCAGCTCGACGGCGGTGCAGGCCTGCGCGGCAAAGCCCGGCTCCGGCAGCGCCGGGCCGTCAAGCCCACTCTCGCCATGCACGTTATCGGCGATAATCAGCTCCCGCATCAGCGGCTTAAGCGCGCCGCCGGCGACCGGAATATCCGGGCGCTTAAGCAGGGTGAGCATCCGCAAGACGTTGCGCAGCGTTTTTTCCGGTGTCTGGTTTCCGGCGGAGGAGGTGACGGCTTTCACATCGAGTTCGGGTGAGGCGAGGGCAAGAACGAGGGCGATCGCGTCGTCGTGACCCGGATCGCAATCGATAATCACTGGCAGTGCCATGGCAGCTCCTTGTTGGCGTTATTTTGTGACAAGGGTAACGCCGCAAAGCGCTATAGACGAGGCTCAACGCAGGATAGTGTGATGGTGTGCACGAATGGTTGCCGATATTTTGGGCTCTCTCGCCAGGACGGATGCGCGATCTGTGCGCAATCAGGGCGTAGCCATGCGGTGGCGCAAGAAGTCGCTTCACGCGGTGGCGTATAATGATAAAACGACTCAACCATACGAATATTATTGGTTTGCTTTCCGCAAATGGATTCTTATTCTAAAGAAAATTTTACGAGGTAACCGCAATGAAAGATGTTGTAGATAAATGCAGTACCAAAGGCTGTGCCATTGATGTAGGTTCGATTATTGATAATGAGGACTGCGTATGGCGAGTTGAGAAAAACTTCGTCAGCCGTGAAGAGGCTGAGTCCACCCTGGCGGCCGTTCGCCAACGTGCCGAAGCCGCCGCACCCGCCAGCGAGCCGCCGCAGGTTGACTATACCATTGAGACCGCCGGTGATGAGGTTAAGCTTGAGGCTTCAATTGCTTTCTCCTGCCAGGCGGAGAAGATTATCTTCGAATTGTCCTTAAGAAACGTGATTTAACGTCAGCAAGCCGCCACAGCTAATCCTCAAGGGGATCATGCAAGCGATCCCCTTGAGGTTCAGCGGTTAAGGGTTACTCAAATCGCCATGCCAGATTGAGCCCGATGCCGTAGTTGCGGCCCGGCGCCGGTTCGTAGTAGCGTCCATTGGATTCGTTAACGATAACCGAACCGGCGTAGCGGCGGTCAAACAGGTTATCGACGCGGCCAAACAGATCCATATCCATCTTGCCGTAGCTCCATTTATAGCCGGTCGTCAGGCCGACGACTGTCCAAGACGGCGCTTTGGCGGTGTTCTCATCGTTAGCCATAATATCGCTCAGATAGCGAATATCGCTGCCCGCGTACCAGCCTTTTTCGGGCTGGTAGCCGAAGGAGGCGTAGCCCATGTTACGGGCGATCCCCGGAATACGATTACCTTTACAGCTGGCATCGTCGCAGACATTGGTACGATAGGTCGCATCCAGCCAGGTCCAGGCCGCTTTTAAACGCCAGCTCTCGCCAAACTGCTGATCCAGCCCCAGTTCCATCCCCTGGCGACGGGTTTTCCCGGCGTTTTTGTAGCTGGTACGGCCCCCGCTGCTGGCATCGACAACAATCTCATTGTCGGTGTCGGTCTGGAACAGCGCGGCAGTTAACAGGCCATTGCCGATTCGCGCCTTACTGCCAATTTCAACCGTTTCGTTGGTCGACGGCTGCAGGCCAAAATTCAGCCCGCCCTGGTCGCCGGAGCGATAGGAAAGCTCATTGATCGTCGGCGTTTCGAAACCGCGACCGGCGGAGACGTAGACATTCCAGGCGTCGGTTACCGCATATTTCAGCGAGCCTGCCGGCAGCCATTTATGATAGCTGGCTTCGCCGCTGTCATCGCCGTTGCCCGGCGTAATGTAATAATCGTTGGAATCGAACCAGACTGAGCTATAGCGCACGCCGGCGTCCAGAGAGAGCTTCTCGGTGAGCTGCCACTGGGTTTGCAGATAAGGGTCAAGGTTCCACATCAGGTTGCGCTCGTTGCGGCGCAGGTCGCCTTTCTCCCCGTACTGCGGCGCGCCGTTGTTCATGACAAAGTTTTCGTAACCCTTGCGACGTTCGCTCATGGTCTCGTAGTCGAGACCGGTGGTAAAGGTGACCGGCACCAGAAGTTCGCCACGGTGCGTCCAGCGGGTATCAATGCCCTGATAGTGACGCGTCAGGTCGATCACGCCGCCCGCATGGGTGGGTTTGAGCTGCGGCGCACGCGGGATCGACTGATATTGCGTGGTCTCACGCTCGCCGGCATACATCATCACGCTCAGATCGTCCTGCTCGCTCAGCTGTCGCTCGTAGCGTAAACCGGCCTGGGTCTGTTTGATGGTTTTACGGGTATTGTACTCATCGCCTCTCGGCGACTGGCGCGGATTGTTTTGCCATTCGTCATAGCTCAGGCCGCCCGCGTCATTAGCTTTAATATCCACGCTGTTAAACAGCAGGGTCAGCTTACTGACGTCATTGATGCGCACGCCGAGCTTCGCGTTGGCGAGATTCTTACGCGCGCCGCTATGGTCGCGGGAGCCATGGGTGGTGAAGCGGTTGGTGGAGACCACATAGTCGACATCGCCCGCATGGGTGCCGTCGCCGACCGCGCCGGTTGCTTTCATGCCGTAATGCCAGGTACCGAAGCTGCCATAATAGCTGCTGGCTTCGAGAGTTGGCGGCTGGGCGCCGGTCTGGCTGGTAGCGTTGATCACCCCGCCGGAGGAGTTACCGTACAGGGCGGAAAACGGTCCGCGCAGCACTTCAAGCGAATCGAGGCTGCCAATATCAATATTCGAGGTTTGCCCCTGGCCGTCGGGCATGGTGGCCGGGATGCCATCGACGTAAATGCGCAGCCCGCGCACCCCGTAGGTGGAGCGAGAGCCAAAGCCGCGAATTGAAAGCTGCAGATCCTGCGCGTAGTTCTGGCGGTTTTGCACCTGTAGTCCCGGTACCGCGCCCAGCGACTCGGAGAGGTTAACCCGCGGCGCAGCCTGGCGCATCTCATCGCCGTTAACCACGCTGACGGCGGCGGGGGTATCGAGTTCAGAGACTGCCGACGGCGCGGCGGTAACTACCATGGTCTGTTCAGCGGCGATAGCGGTTGGCGCAGCGGATACCAGCGGTAAAAGCAGAGCGGGGAGCGCGACGGCGCGCACGGAAAGGATTTTCATCAACGTTACTCACAAAACGAACCAAACGGAACATATGTATATATGTTAGCTCTTTTGTAAATTTTTTGAAAAGACTTAACAGGATTTGAGTTAACAAATAGCAAGAATTGCGTGATACTCAGGACACAACTGGTAATTAACGCTCCACATTGCGATAAATAATGATTACTATTCGCATTCCAGAGAATAGCGCAAAGCGATGATTTTGCGCCCCGGAAGCACTGTCGAGCAGGCATATATTTGTTTTATCAAAGGGAGTCGTCATGTCATTACGTCATCTGTCCGCGCCGCGTCTGCGCCGTTCACTGTTGTTAACTTCATTACTGCTGGCGGGGAGCTTTAGCGCCCATGCGGCGGAAGAAATGCTGCGCAAAGCCGTCGGCAAGGGCGCATACGAAATGGCCTATAGCCAGCAGGAGAACGCGCTGTGGGTGGCCACATCGCAAAGCCGTTCGCTGGATAAAGGCGGCATCGTTTACCGTCTCGATCCGACGACCCTCGAAGTGACCCAGATCATTCATAACGACCTGAAACCCTTCGGCGCGACGATCAATAACGCCACCCAGACCCTGTGGTTTGGTAACACTACCGACAGCACCGTCACTGCCATTGATGCTAAAACCGGTAAGGTAAAAGGGCGTCTGGTGCTCGACGCTCGTCAGCGCAGCGAAACCGTGCGCCCGCTGGCGCCGCGCGAGCTGGCGGTCAATGAGAAAACCAATACCGTCTACATCACCGGCCTGGGTAAAGAGAGCGTGATTTGGGTTGTGGATGGCGACAAGCTGACGCTGAAAGACACTATCGCTAATACCGGCGCAATGGCGACCGGCCTGGCGGTGGACGCAGAAGCGAACCGCATCTATACCACCAACGCCGACGGCGAGCTGGTGACTATCGACAGTACCAGCAATAAGATCCTCTCGCGCAAGAAGTTGCAGGATGATGGCAAAGAGCACTTCTATCTGAATCTCAGCCTTGATACCGCCGGTCATCGCGCCTTTATCACCGACAGTAAACAGCCGGAAGTGCTGGTGGTCGATATTCGCGATGGCAAAGTGCTGGAGAAAATCGCCGCGCCGGAGTCCCTGGCCGTTCTGTTCAACCCGACGCGCAATGAAGCCTACGTGACGCACCGCAAAGCCGGGGAAGTGAGCGTGATCGATGGTAAGAGCTACAAGGTGGTCAAAACTTTCAAAACCCCGACCCACCCGAACAGCCTGATGCTTTCCGCCGATGGCAAAACGCTGTACGTTAGCGTGAAGCAGGAATCGACGCGTCAGAAAGAGGCGACCCAGCCGGATGACGTTATCCGCATCGCGCTGTGATCTTCACGGGAGGGGGAAGCCCCTCCTGAAAGTCGTTCTGCCGGGCGGCGGTTTGCGTCTTACCCGGTCGGCATAATCCCCGCCTGGTTCGTGCCTTACAGAAAATAGCGTCTTCACCGATATCACCCTCTGTTACAAACGCTTATTAGCCTGACAAATGTAATGGCTATAAACTTACCGCTTTCCTGCGCAAGCGGGACGGTGGCATTAATCCTGGAGATATGATGAAAAGAACATTGATGGTCGTTTGCGCCGGCGCAATGCTGGCTTTGCTGGCAGGCTGTAGCTCAAACTACGTGATGACGACGAAAAGCGGGCAAACCATTGTGACGCAGGGCAAACCGAAGCTGGATAAAGATACCGGCATGACCAGCTATACCGATGAGTCGGGCAATAAGCGCCAGATTAACAGCAGCGATGTTGCTCAGCTGGTGGAAGATAATTAAGTTCTGCAGTTGCGGTTTGCCCCACCGGGCAAACCGCAAAAGGGACGAGTTACGGTTTTTCAATATCCGGCGCAGTGCTGTGAATATCATGCACGCGCTTGCGTACGCCAAACCAGCCGGCGACCAGCAAAACGGCAATCAGCGGAATCGAACCGATGGTATAAGTCCCATTCGGGTAATCGAAAGCCATTAATACCAGCACGCTCAGCAGGAATAGCAGGGTCAGCCAGGAAGTAAAAGGCGCTCCCGGCATCTTGAAGCTGACGTCTGCGGCCTTGCCTTCTTTGATCGCCTTGCGCAGGCGCATCTGGCACACCACAATAAATCCCCACGAGGCGATGATGCCCAGCGAAGCGACGTTGAGGACTATCTCAAACACCTGCGAAGGCACCAGGTAGTTGAGGAATACCCCAACGACATAGACGCCCAGCGTCGCCAGAATACCGGCATACGGCACGTGATGGCGGCTCATTTTCGACATAAATTTAGGCGCCGAACCGCCCATCGACATGGAGCGCAGAATACGCCCGGTGCAGTACAGTCCGGAGTTGAGGCTGGAGAGCGCGGCGGTTAATACCACAATATTCATCACGCTGCCGATATACGGCACGCCCAGCTTCGAGAAGAAGGTGACGAACGGACTCTGCCCGGCCTGATAGGCATTCCACGGTAGCAGCAGCACCAGCAGCAGCACCGAGCCAACGTAGAACAGACCAATACGCCAGATGACGCTGTTGATGGCGCGCGGCACCATGGTCTGCGGATCTTTACACTCGCCGGCGGCGGTACCTACCAGTTCAATAGAAGCGAAGGCGAAAACCACGCCCTGAACCAGCACCAGCGCCGGGAGCAGGCCGTGCGGGAACAGACCGCCGTTATCGGTGATCAGATGGAAACCGGTGGCATTGCCATCCAGCGGCTTGCCGGTGCCAAGAAAAATAGTCCCGACCACCAGAAACGCCACGATTGCCAGTACCTTGACCAGCGCGAACCAGAACTCCATCTCGGCGAACCATTTCACGCCGATCATATTCATGGTGCCGACGATCGCCAGCGCGCCGAGGGCAAAGACCCACTGCGGAACGTCGCCGAACGCGCCCCAGTAGTGCATATACAGCGCGACGGCGGTGATATCGACAATCCCGGTCATCGCCCAGTTGATGAAGTACATCCAGCCCGCAACGTAAGCCGCTTTTTCGCCGAGGAACTCGCGGGCGTAGGAGACGAAGCTGCCGCTGGAAGGGCGATGAAGCACCAGCTCGCCAAGCGCGCGTAAAATAAAGAACGAGAAGAGGCCGCAGACCAGATAAACCAGCGCCAGCGCCGGTCCCGCCATTTGCAGGCGCGCGCCCGCGCCGAGGAACAGGCCGGTACCAATCGCGCCGCCGATGGCAATCATCTGCACCTGACGGTTACCCATCGCCTTGTGGTAGCCGGACTCCTGCGAGTTTAGCCAGTGGCGTTTGGCAGCGTGCTGCTCCGCCACGCTAGAGTGTTTTGTATTCATTGATGTCGCTATTTTCCTGTCAATGTCCATGAAGTGGTTCGTGCTGCTGGCTCTCCCATCATTCTGATGAATGAGATAAGCGAGCATGGCGGAGAATCCTACACGTATCGGAAAATGGACGCACGTAAAAGATTTGTCGACAGCACTTGCTTAAATATCAATGAGATCAGCAGGTTTAAGTCCTTCCCCGGCACCCTGGAAATTTTGCTCAGCGTTTTAACGGTATTGCGCTATGCTTTTCCGCCCGCGTTTTGCCCGAGAGGCCACGATGAAAATCAACGTAGTAGGGACCAGCGGCGTCGGCAAATCTACCCTCGCGCGTCGGCTGGCTCAGGAACTGTCTCTGCCTTATATCGAAATGGATGTGCTCTACTGGCTGCCCGAGTGGCAAGGGACGCCGGACGATGAGTTCTACGCTAAGCTGGCCGCCGCGCTCGCCGCGCCAGGCTGGGTGCTTGACGGCAACTATAACCGCAGTCGTCCGGTAAAATGGCGCGACGTGGATCTGGTGGTGTGGGTGGATTACAGCTTCTGGCGCACGATGCGCCAGGCTATCTGGCGCGCGGCATCGCGTGCCAGCCGACGCCAGGAACTGTGGCCCGGCACCGGTAACAGTGAAACCTTCCGCCGCTCCTTCTTTAGCCGGGACTCCATTATTCTCTGGACGCTAAAAACCTGGCGCAATAATCGCCACCGCTATCTGGCGGATATGCAGGATCCGCAGTATCGACATATTCGCTTTGTGCGCTTACGCAACCAGCAGCAGACCGAGGCGCTGGTGCGCGAGCTTCGGCAGAATAGCCGATAATCCCCCGGCTCGCGCTGCGCTTAGCCGGGCTACAGGCCCGCAGATTGCTCAGGACGCGTAGCCCGGACAGATGCGCAGCATCGCCTCCGGGAATTCTGCCGACTCTGCGCTCTTTTTCCGGGGGGCGGCGCAAAGCCCTTGCCCGGGCTACCGGGCCGCAGACTGCTGAGGACGCGTAGCCCGAACAGATGCGCAGCATCGCCTCCGGGAAATCCTGTCACTCTGCGCTCTTTTTCCGGGGGCGGCGCAAAGCCCCTGCCCGGGCTACCGGGCCGCAGATTGCCGGGAACTCGTAGCCCGGGTAAGGCGTTTACGCCGCAACCCGGGGAATGTGTCGTGACGTGGCATCGCCTCCGGGGACATTTACCTCACCGCATATCTAATTTTCGGCAGAGCACATGTAAATAAATTGTTTCTCTCCAGCCGCGGGCGCTTCTAATAATGCAGACATGTTAATTCACATGAGCCTGCGAAATGTCTTATCGAATCAGTATCCTGGATAAAAGCCCGCTGGCAGCCGGAGAAACGGCCGCCCAGGCGCTGGCGCGCACATTAACGCTCGCGCAACAGGCGGAAGCCTGGGGATATCACCGTTTCTGGATCGCCGAACACCACAACACCGACCAGCTCGCCAGCCCGTCGCCGGAACTGGCGATTGCCTGGATCCTCGGCCAGACCCGCAGCATTCGCGTTGGCTCCGGCGGCGTTATGCTGCAGCACTACAGCCCATATAAGGTGGCGGAGAACTTCAATATGCTGGCTTCTCTTGCCCCGGGCCGCGTGGATCTGGGCGTGGGCAAAGCCCCCGGCGGACTGCCGCTCTCCACTCGCGCGTTGCAGCAGGGACTTAATCTCCAGCAAAAGGGGAGTTTTGCCGACCAGCTGGCGCAGCTCGACAACTGGCTGTCGCTGACCGAAACCGATGGTGAAGAGAGCGTCCGCGCAACCCCAATCCCGCCGCGTCGCGCCGACGGTTTTCTGCTCGGCGCCAGCCTGGAGAGCGCGCAGCTGGCGGCGCAGCTGGACTGGAACTTCGTCTTCGCCGCCCATCTCAACGGCGATAAGCAACTGCTGCGGGAGGTGTTAACCCGCTGGCGCGAACTGAGCCGTCGCGACGCCATTATCGCCGTTCAGGTTATTGTGGCCGAAGAGGCCGCAGCGGCCGCGGCGCTGGCAAAATCCGTCGAAGCATGGGGCGTTGAGCTGGAAAACGGTCAGCGGGTGACCGTCGGCAGCGAAGCGCAGGCGGCCGCCTTTGCCCGTCAGGCGGGCAGCAGGCCGACGCGTATCGCCCGGCGGGAATCGGCCGTGCTGTTCGGCACCCCCGAGCAGGTGAAAGCGCAGCTGGATGCCTTGCAGTCGGCGTGGAACATCGACGAATTTATTATCGACACGCCCATTAGCGACGGCGCGGCGCGCCTTAACTCCCTGCGGCTGTTGGCCCGGGCGCATCTGAGCGCGGAGGTCCAGCCATGAGCCTTGCCGAACAGTTAATTCGCTGGCGGCGCGAGCTGCATCAGTATCCGGAACTTTCGCTGCAGGAGGTCGACACCACCGCGCGTATTCGCGACTGGCTACAAAGCGGCGGCATCAGCCTGTTGCCATATGATCTGAAAACCGGCGCGGTTGCCGAGGTTGGGAGCGGCAATAAGGTGATTGCCCTGCGTGCCGATATTGATGCGCTGCCTATCGAAGAGGCGGCCAGCGTGCCGTTTCGCTCGCTGAATGCCGGCGTGATGCACGCCTGCGGGCATGATATTCATACCAGCGTGATCCTTGGCGCGGCCTTACTGCTGAAACAACGCGAAGCGCAGCTGGCGGGACGCGTCCGCATTCTGTTCCAGCCGGCGGAGGAGAGCTTCGGCGGCGCGAAAACCCTGATTCGCGCCGGCGTGCTGGAGGGCGTTTCCGCCATTTTCGGTATGCATAATGAACCGGGGCTGCCGGTGGGGGAATTCGCCACCCGAGGCGGCGCGTTTTATGCCAACGTCGATCGCTTTGTGTTTAAGGTGACCGGCAAAGGCGCTCACGCCGCCCGGCCTCATGAAGGGAAGGACGCCATTCTGCTGGCCAGCCAGCTGGTGACCCTGCTGCAAAGCGTCGCCAGCCGCGAAGTGAACACCCTCGATTCCGTGGTGCTGAGCGTCACGCGGATTCAGGGCGGCAATACGTGGAATGTCCTGCCGGAAAGCGTCGAGCTGGAAGGAACGCTGCGCACCCACAGCAGCGAAGTCCAGCAGCGGGTGAAGGTGCGGGTGAGCGAGATTGCCGCCGGCTTCGCCAGCGCCTTCGGCGCGCAGATCGATGTCTTCTGGTACGCCGGGCCGACCGCGCTGGTCAATGATGAGCGCTGGGCGGCTTTCGCCAGCCACGTGGCCGATCGATCCGGCTACCGCACGCACCATGCGGATCTCCATCTCGGCGGAGAGGATTTCGCCGTTTATCTTCAGCATATTCCCGGCGCGTTCGTCAGCATCGGCAGCGCCAGCGAGTTTGGTCTTCACCATCCGGCGTTTAACCCGGATGAGCGCTTAATCGCGCCGGCGGCGCACTACTTTGCCGATCTGGCAGAGCAGGCGTTGAAAGAACTTTAATTATTCAGGGTCATAGACTAAGGATTAACGATGTCTGAACAACGACAGCTGCGCATTGGCACTATCTTACATGGCGCATCGGGAAATATGTCGGCCTGGCGCCATCCGGCCGCGCTGGCCGACGCCAGTATTAACTTTGAGTTCGTGAAGCAGACGGCGTTAAAAGCGGAAGAGGGCAAGCTCGATTTTATTTTTGTTGCCGATGGCTTATATATTAATGAAAAATCGATCCCGCATTTTTTAAACCGTTTTGAACCACTCACCGTATTATCCACCCTTGCAGCGGTAACCTCGCGTTTAGGCCTCGTCGGCACCTTGTCGACCTCCTACAGCGAGCCCTTTACCACCGCTCGCCAGTTCGCCAGCCTCGATCATCTGAGCGGAGGACGCGCTGGCTGGAACGTGGTGACATCGCCGCTCGAAGGCTCAGCGAAAAACTTCTCCCGGGCGCAGCATCCCGATCATGCGCTGCGCTACCGCATCGCCGATGAATATCTTCAGGTCGTTAAAGGCCTGTGGGATTCATGGGAACAGGACGCGTTTATTCGTAATAAAGAGAGCGGCCAGTTCTTTGATAAAAATAAGCTGCATACGCTTAATCATCACGGTGATTTCTTCAAAGTGGCCGGCCCGCTAAATATTGCCCGCACGCCGCAGGGCCGACCCATTATCTTTCAGGCGGGCGCTTCCGAAGACGGTAAAAAATTAGCCGCCAGCCATGCCGACGCTATTTTTACCCATCAGGACTCGCTGGCGGAAGCGCAGGCCTTTTATCGCGACGTCAAAAGCCAGCTCGACGCGTACGGCCGCCGGGAGAGTGAACTACACATATTCCAGGGCGTCAGCGTGATCGTTGGCGATAGCGCCGACGATGTGGAACAGCAATACCAGACCACCGCCGCGCTGGTATCGATTGAGGACGCGCTGAATTATCTTGGCCGCTATTTTGAGCATCACGATTTCGCCCAATATCCGTTGGATGAGGCGTTCCCGGATATCGGCGACCTCGGGCAGAACAGCTTTCGCAGCACCACCGATGAGATTAAACGCAACGCCCGCGAACGCGGCCTGACCCTGCGCCAGGTCGCGCTGGAGGCAGCCAGCCCGCGACCGCGTTTTGCCGGAACCGCCGCAGAGGTGGCAGATGGGCTACAGCAGTGGTTTGAACAGCGCGCGGCGGACGGTTTTATTATCCAGGGCGGTACGCCGGATACCTTCCCGCGTTTTGTGGACCAGGTGGTACCGATCCTGCAGCAGCGTGGATTATTCCGTGAAGAATATCCCGGCACCACGCTGCGCGAAAGTTTAGGGCTGGCAGAGCCCGTCAATCAATTCCAAAAGCAATAATAGAGAACACCCGCTATGCAGAAAACGCAGAAAAAATCGCTATTACTGGCGCTGGCGCTGGCCGTGAGCGCGTCATCCTGGGCGCAGAACGTCACGATCAACGGCACCGGCGTGAGCCTCGAAGCTAACAAAACGCCGATTCACACGGCAAAAAACCCTCAGGCTATCGCCCAACTGCCGAAAGGTCTCCACCTGGCGGTGCCGGGTAAGCTGACCGTCGCGGTCGCCGCGCTGAATTCGCCGCCGCTGACCGTGTTTTCTGATGATAACAAAACCCTGCTCGGCAGCGAGGTGGATATCGCCCGCCTGGTGGCCGACAGCCTCGGGCTGGAGCTAAACGTGGTGCCCACCTCGTGGGAAGACTGGCCGCTCGGCGTCGCCTCCGGCAAATATGATGCGGCGGTCAGCAATATCACCGTGACCAAAGAGCGCAAAGAGAAGTTTGATTTCGCCACCTACCGCAAAGATTCGCTGGGTTTTTACGTCAAGAGCACCAGTCCGCTGAGCAAAATTGAAAAAGCCGAAGATATTGCCGGGCTGCGGATTATCGTCGGCTCCGGCACCAACCAGGAAGCGATTTTGTTGGCGTGGAACGCCGAGAATCTCAAGAAGGGGCTGAAGCCGTTTACGCCGGTCTACACCAAAGACGACGCCGCTCAGACCCTGGCGCTGCAGTCCGGGCGCGCCGATGCCTTCTTCGGCCCGAACGTAATCGGCGCGTGGAAAGCGGCGCTGACCGGCAAAACCAGGCTGGTGGGCAGCGTTGACGGCGGCTGGCCGAAGGCGGCGCATATCGCCGTGACGGTGAAAAAAGGCAGCGGTCTGGTTGAACCGGTACAGACGGCGCTGAACGGCGCTATCCGCAGCGGCGATTACGCGAAGGTGCTGAGTCGCTGGGGCGAAGGCGTGGAGAGCATCCCGCAATCGGAAATTAACCCGGCCGGACTCGGCGACTAACAGGAGGCATGATGAGCGATCTATTCCGCGATGTCTCTCCGGAAGCGCCGGAGCTGCAGCCGATTATTGAGGGCCTGTTCGGCGAGTACGCCGCGCGCTACGGCGACTACTTTTCCCGCGATGCCGAAGTCGAGCTGACTGAATGGTATCTGGCGCCGCAGGGGCTATTTATCGTGCTGGAGCGGGAGGGGGAAATTATCGCTACCGGCGCGTATAAACCGAAAGATGCCCATACGGCAGAAATCAAACGGATCTGGACCCATCGTCGTCTGCGCCAGCAGGGGCTGGCGGCGAAAGTGGTGCAGGAGCTGGAACGTCGGGCGCTGCTGGCGGGCTACAGCCATATCTTTTTGACGACCGGTTTTCGTCAGCCGGAAGCGGTGCGGCTCTATCTGAGCCAGGGCTACGAGGCGCAGTTTGACCTCAACCGCGATCCGGAAGAGTACAGTTTGCCGCCGTTCGATGGTCGGCTGCGCTTTACGAAAGCGCTGGCGGTCAGCGCGCTGAGCCAGAGCGCTTAAGGAGCCAATATGCATACCCAGGAAACGATTAAGGTTGTCCCCGCGCGCTATCCGCTGCGGGCAGTGGGCGCGGTGCTGGCGCTGCTGGTGCTGGCGGTGGTGATTCAATCAGTTGCCTTTAACCCGCGCTGGGAGTGGGGCGTCTTTGCCCGCTGGTTCTTTGACCCGGTGATCCTCGAAGGCCTCGGGCAGACGCTGCTGTTGACCCTGCTGGCGACGGCGCTCAGCGTTATCTTCGGCGGACTGCTGGCGCTGGCGCGACTCTCCAGTTCATGGCTGCTGAGCAGCCTTGCCTGGGGCTATATCTGGTTGTTTCGCTCGCTGCCGCTGATCGTGGTGCTGATTATTCTCTACAACTTCTCTTATCTCTACGACACCCTGTCGATCGGCATTCCGTTCACCGCTATTCGCTGGGCCAGTTTTGAGACCATTAGCGTGCTGGGGCAGTTTTCTACCGCCGTTGTCGGGCTGACCCTGGTACAAAGCGCCTACACCGCCGAAATTATTCGCGGCGGTTTCCTCGGGGTTGATCACGGGCAGTATGAAGCGGCGGCGGCGCTGGGGCTTCCGGCCAGCCGCCGCACGCTGCGCATTATCCTGCCGCAGGCGCTGCGCACCATTTTACCGGCGGGTTTTAACGAAATTATCAGCCTCGCCAAGGGGACAGCGATGGTTTACGTGCTGGCGATGCCGGAGCTGTTTTACACCATCCAGATGATCTATAACCGCACCCAGGAAGTGATCCCCCTGCTGATGGTCGGCGCCGCCTGGTACCTGGCGATCACCAGCGTGCTGTCGCTGATTCAGTATCTGGTCGAGCGCGGCCTGGCCCGCAGCGAGCGCCGCTCGGCGGTTAATAGCGCCCGCAGCAGCCGTCGCGTTGTTGAAACCGTTCATCGTCCCCAACCGCAGGAGTCCGCCCATGCTCAACTCTCGTAACGGTCATATCTCCATTACCGACGTCAGCAAATACTTTGGCCGCCATAAAGCGCTGGACGATGTATCGCTGGAAATAGCACCCGGTACGGTGACGGTGATCCTCGGGCCGTCCGGTTCGGGAAAATCGACGCTGCTGCGGGCGATCAATCATCTGGAGCGCGTTGATGAAGGCTTTATTCAGATCGATGGCGACTATATCGGTTATCGCCGTAAAGGCGACAAGCTCTACGAACTGAAAGAGAAGGAGATCCTTCGCCAGCGGATCAACGTTGGCTACGTGTTTCAGAACTTCAACCTGTTCCCGCACCTGACGGTGCTGGAAAACCTGATTGAAGCCCCCATCGCCCATAAACAGGCGACCCGTAAGGAGGCTATCGCGCGGGCGTACGAACTGCTGGACGTAGTTGGACTACGCAATAAAGCCGACGCCTGGTCGCGGCACCTGTCCGGCGGTCAGCAGCAGCGCATCGCCATTGCCCGGGCGCTGGCGCTTAACCCGCGAGTGATGCTGTTTGATGAACCCACCTCCGCGCTTGACCCGGAGCTGGTGGGGGAAGTGCTGGATGTGATTAAAAAGCTGGCGCGCTCCGGCACCACGCTGGTCGTGGTCACCCACGAAATTGGCTTTGCGAAAGAGGTGGCGGATCGGGTGGTGTTTATGGTCGACGGCAAGATAGTCGAGCAGGGCAGCAGCGACGATGTGCTGAACCATCCGCAGCACCCGCGTACGCAGCAGTTTTTATCGAGGGTATTAGCGGCATGAGAAACGGATTTTTGACCCTGGCGTTACTCTCTTTATCTGCGGCATCGCAGGCGGCTATCGACCTGCGCGCCAACGAGCAGCCGCTGCCGGTAACCCGCGATGAGCAGGCGGTGGCGAAGATCCCGGCGGATTACGTCTTCGTCGAACCGGGTACTTTAACGGTGGCGATTTCAGCGCTCAACTCGCCGCCGCTGGCGCTGCTGGCCAGCGATAACCGCACGCGTATCGGCAGCGACCCTGATATCGCCCGACTGCTGGCCGGCAGCCTCGGGCTGAAGCTAAAGCTGGTGCCCACAGCCTGGGAGGACTGGCCGTTGGGGATTACTTCCGGGCGCTACGATGTGGCGCTGGTGAATATTGCGGTAACCGAGCAGCGGAAAGCGAAGTTTGATTTTGCCACCTATCGCGTCGATTCGCTGGCCTTTTCCGTAAAATCGACCAGCGACATCGCCAGCGTGAGCGGCCCGGCGGATCTCGCTGGTAAAAAAGTGATTGTCGGGTCCGGGACCAACCAGGAGCGAATTTTGCTCGGCTGGAACGCCGAAAACGAAGCCGCCGGGCGACAACCTGCGCTACCGGTCTACCTGACCGATGACGCTTCGGGCAATCTCTATATTCAGTCCGGTCGCGCGGACGTGTTTTTTGGGCCGCAGTCGGTAGCCGCTTACAAAGCGGCGCTCAGCGGTAAAACCAAAGTCGTCGGGCTGGGGCCAAAAAAGGCTTATGTCGCCACCACCACCAGGAAGGGTAACGGACTGGTCTATGCGCTTCAGGCCGCGCTGGATGGCGCGATAGCGCGCGGAGAGTATCAGAAAGTGCTGGCCCGCTGGGGCGAGCAGGGCGAAGAGGTGAGGCAATCGGAGGTGAATCCGCCGGGGATTACCTACTAAAAAACCGCTGTTTCGCAGGAGTGTGATGCGAAACAGCGGAGGCGAATGCTCGCCAGAGTTTTAAATCAGGCGGCGCGCGGGGTCAGCGTTAAGCGATCCAGCGGCCCGACGATAAACAGGTAGGAGAACAGGCCCAGTACGCCCATGGAACCGACGTACAGGATGGCGTAATCGAAGGAGTGAGTATTAGCGAGGATCACGCCGATAACCAGCGGCGTGATAATACTCGCCAGGTTGCCGCACATATTGAACACCCCACCGGCAATTCCCAGCATCTCCTTGGGTGATGTGTCGCTCAGCACGCACCAGCCGAGGTTACCGAACCCTTTAGCAAAGAAAGCCAGGCTCATGGCGGCGATCACCACCACTTCCGAAGTAGTGTAGTTGGCGACCACAATGACGCAGGAGAGCAGCATGCCGCAGATCACCGGCAACTTGCGGGCGGTCGTCAGGCTATAGCCGCGTTTCAGCAGCCAGTCCGAGAACACGCCGCCCAGCAGGCCGCCGATAAATCCGGCAATGGCCGGGATGCTGGCGACAAAGCCGACCTTGAGAATCGACATGCCTTTGGCCTGGTAAAGATAGGTCGGAAACCAGGTCAGGAAGAACCAGGTGATTGACGTCACGCAGAACTGGCCAATATATACCCCGATCATCATACGATTGACGCAGACGCTTTTGATTTGCGCGAGGGTTAATTTATGCTGCGTTTTTTTCGTGCCTAATTCCGGCTCGCCGCCGCCTTCGCGAATATAGTCGAGCTCCTGTTGGTTAATTTTTGGATGATGAGAGGGATCTCTTACTTTTACCAGCCAGAATATCCCCAGCACCACGCCGATAGCGCCAATATAATAGAATACGTAGTGCCAGCTTAAATTATGCAGAATAATCGTCATTAGCGGCGTAATAATCCCCAGGGAAATATACTGCGCGGCCTGATAGACCGAAGTGACAAACCCGCGCTCTTTATTGGGAAACCACTGTACGCTCAGACGACTGTTGGCGGGAAAGGCGGGGGCTTCTATCGCGCCCATCATCAGGCGCAGAATAACCAGTACAATCAGCGGGCTGGCGAACAGATAGATCGTACCCTGGAACATGGTGACGACCGACCAGCCAATCAGCGCGCAGCCGTAGACCAGCCGCGAACCATATTTATCCAGCAGCCAGCCGCCGGGTATTTGCATAATGACGTAGGAGATGCCAAAAACTGAAAAAGCCAGCCCCATCGCCTCGGGATCAAAACCTAACTCTTTGCTCATAATAGGCGCGACAACGGACAGCGTTGCCCGGTCGGCATAATTAAATACGGTAGCCAGAAATAAAAACAGTAATATGCCGTAACGCACGTTGCTGCGTTTTAAGGGTGTAGTCATCTTCAACTCCTTTGCAGGGTTGTTTATTGTGGGTACAGCCAATAAGAGGTATTTCCCCGGCAGGCCTACGGGTTTTCAGTCGTCCGCGGACCGGTAACCCGGACAGATGCGCAGCATCGCCCCCGGGAGAATGCGGTATTCTCCCGGGGGCGGCGCTTGATGCGCCTTGCCGGGCTACGCGGCCTGTAGCCCTTATGCCGCCATGCGGGGAATTCGGTTAAGGGCGTTTGCCAAACTCGCAGCTTTGCTGGGTCCAGCGGCGGGCCTGTTCGCTCAGGGTGAAGCCCAGACCGTGGCGTTCGGAAACCCACATCCGCCCGTCGCGCAGTTCCAGCTGTTCGTTAAACAGCGGGTTCAGCCACTCGAAGTGCTCCAGCCAGGGCTCGAGCGGGTAGGCGGCGGCGAGATGCAGGTGTACCTCCATCGCAAAGTGTGGGGCCAGTTTGCGACCGTGCTTCGCCGCCAGATCCATAATCTTCAGGAACGGGGAGATGCCGCCGACGCGCGGCGCATCGGGCTGCACGAAGTCGCTGGCGTTGCCGAGGATCAGCTGCTCATGTTCGCGGAAGCTGGTCAACATCTCGCCGGTGGCAATCGGCGTATCCAGCGCGGCGGCGAGCTGTGCGTGGCCTTCCACATCGTAGGCGTCAAGGGGCTCTTCAATCCAGATCAGATTGAACTGCTCCATTTTGCGCCCCATGCGGATAGCGGTTTCACGGTCCCACTGCTGGTTGGCGTCCACCATCAGCGGGAAGTCATCGCCCAGGACTTCGCGTACTGCCGTCAGACGGCGAATATCCTCAGCGGTATTCGGCTGACCGACTTTCAGTTTTATCCCGCCAATCCCGTTCTCGCGTGAGATAGCCACGTTTTTCAACACCTGCTCCAGCGGGGTATGCAGGAAGCCGCCGGAGGTGTTGTAACACTGCACGGAATCGCGATGCGAACCGAGCAGTTTCGCCAGCGGTAGCCCGGCGCGTTTGGCTTTCATATCCCACAGCGCAATATCGATAGGGGAGATTGCCTGCACCGCCATGCCGCTACGACCTACGGAAGCCCCGGCCCACAGCAGTTTGGTGTAGATCTTGTCGATATCATTCGGGTCTTCGCCGAGCAGATTATCGGCAATCTCCCTTGCATGGGCGTAAATGCCCTGGCCGCCCGCGCGTTTGGAATAGCTGAAGCCAACGCCTTCAAAGCCGTCCCGGGAGCGGATTTCCGCGATGATGATCGCCACTTCGGTCAGCGGTTTTTGCCGACCGGTCAGAACCTTTGCATCGCTAACGGGGGTGGCCAGCGGCAGAAAGGCCAGCGACAGTTTGACATGTTCAATGCGGTCGCCGGTTTCAGCGGCGGTTTTGACGCCGGAAGCTTTGGCGTAGGTCACGGAGTCGGAATTTGCGCTCGAGGTCATAGTCAGTTCCTTTTTAGTGGTAAAATGATTGCGCTAACATTTTTAATCCTGAAATTATCCTGGTGCTACGAAAGTGATTTTAATTTGTACAAACGATCACAATTAGCGGTTATAAAGGGTAAAATTATGCAGCGCAGGTCACGTTCCAAAAAGGTTTGTGAAAATTCACAAATCATAATGATAGCGATAACATTTAATTCGGCAGGTCGTTGATTCTATTGGGGATATACGGACGGGCGCTGGCAATTGCCTGGACCATCATCAATAATGGCCACAGGAAACGACCCAACACAGGGGCTTAGCCGTGAAAAGCAGAAAACCGACGCGCGCGCCGACGCTGGATGATGTGGCCCGCAGCGCCGGGTTGTCGTCGATGACGGTCAGTCGGGCGCTGAATACGCCGCAGCTGGTAAGGCCAAAAACGGTAGAGAAAGTGATGCAGGCGGTGCAGGCCACGGGTTATATCCCCAATGCGCTGGCCGGCGGCCTGGCCTCCAGGCGCAGCAAACTGGTGGCGGTGGTGGTGCCGCAAATCAATAACAATATGTTTGTCGATACCATCCAGGCGCTGAGCGATACCCTGGCGGCGCGCGGCTATCATATGCTGCTGTGCGTGGCGGGCTATAGCCGTCAGACCGAAGCCGAGCTGGTAGCAACCTTACTCTCCCGGCGTCCGGATGGCGTGGTGTTGACCGGTATTCAGCACGCTCCGGCGTTAAAGAGGACGATCCTCAACGCCGCCACGCCGGTGGTGGAAATCTGGGATCTCACCCCGACGCCGCTGGATATGCTGGTTGGTTTTTCGCATGAAAAAGTCGGTGAAACCATTGGCGAATATTTGCTGGAAAAAGGCTACCGTCGTCCGGGACTGCTATGGGCAGGCGATGCGCGCGCGACGTTGCGAAAGCAGGGGCTCCTGGCCCGGCTGGCCAAAAGTGGAATTAACGTTGCCCCGCAGGTCGAGGTGCCGCTTCCGGCATCGCTGGCGCTGGGGCGACGCGGGCTGGGCGAACTGCTCGCCGGTGGCGAGTTTGACGTTATCGTCTGCAGTTCCGACACCCTTGCCCAGGGAGCGATTATGGAAGCGGAAAGCCGGGGGCTGCGCGTGCCGCAGAATCTGGCGGTGATCGGCTTTGGCGATCTGGATTTCGCCGCCAGCAATCGTCCGGCGATCACCACCGTCAGCGTCGACCGTCACGCCATTGGCGAGCAGGCGGCTACGCTGCTTGCCGACCGCATAGAAGGCGGAGAAGAAGGGGACGCGATTATTGATATTGGCTTTCACCTGGTGGCGCGTGAGTCGGCGTAGCGCTGTGGTTTAGCCTGGGCGAGGGGGACTCCATAGCGACATTGCTCAATCAAACCTATACTGCAAGGTTGCTAAACCCGTAGCCGCTCTGTTCACGGGCGGCAAATTTCTTGAGGGCGCAGAATATGATCACCGTCTATGGCGTACCCGGCTGGGGTTCAACGATAAGCGAACTGATGCTGACGCTGGCCGATATCCCGTACCATTTTGTCAACGTTGAGGGCTTTGACCAACCGGGCCTGCAGCGCGACCGTCTCAAGCAGATTAACCCACTGTGTCAGGTGCCGACCCTCACGCTTGAAGATGGCAGCATGATGACCGAATCCGCGGCGATTGCTCTGATGATCCTCGACGTGCGACCGGATCTGGCTCCGGCGCCGGGATCGCCGCAGCGGCATGCCTTTCAGCGTCTGCTCATCTGGCTGGTGGCGAACGTTTATCCCACCTTTACCTTTGCGGATTACCCGGAGCGCTGGGCCGCCGATGCGCCAGAGCAGCTGCGGGAAAGCTGCATCAGCTATCGCAAATCGCTTTATCTGTGGCTGGAGGAGCAGCTTGCCGCCGCGCCGTATGCGCTGGGGGCGGAAATAACTCTGCTGGACTGCTATATTGCCGCGATGTGTGCCTGGGGCCCGCGACGGGAGTGGTTTACGGCGCAAACGCCAAAATTCGTCGCCGTGGCGGATGCGGTTTATCGCCATCCCAAACTCGAAGCCGTTCTTCGCCGCAACGAACTGATTTAAAGCACAAAAAGCGATCCAGATGATGCGGGTTATGCTAGCTTTATCATCCTGACAATAAAGGAGCCTGCTATGCCGCATATTGATATTAAATGTTTTCCCCGCGACCTGAATGATGAACAAAAAGCGGCGCTGGCCGCCGATATTACCGAGGTGGTGATTCGCCATCTCAACAGCAAAGAACGCTCGGTGAGCGTGGCCCTGAATGAAATTAAAGAGAGCGACTGGCAACAGGTGTGGGACAGCGAAATCGCCCCGCAGATGGAACAGCTGATTAAAAAACCGGGTTATAGCATGTAACCCGCTTTCTTTCCCGGAGGCGATGCTGCGCATCTGTCCGGGCTACCCGTTCTCAGTGGTCTGCTATCCGGTAGCCCGGGCAGGCGCTGTGTGCCCCCCGGGAGAGAGTGCGGAGTGGCAGAATATCCCGGAGGCGATGCTGCGCATCTGTCC
>NZ_KV793473.1:95430-179883 GCF_001808475.1 Klebsiella sp. HMSC09D12
ATGCTGCGCATCTGTCCGGGCTACGCGTTCTCAGCGGTCTGCGGTCCGGTAGCCCGGGCAGGCGCTGTGCGCCGCCCCCGGGAAGAGGTGCCAGGGCTGATGTATTAAAACCAAATCTCCGTCTGCACGCCAAAGTTCCAGTTTCCTCCGGCGGTAAAGCCTTTACTGCCGAAATCATCGTTGATCGCATAACGATCCAGGTCTTTATCCCAATTCATCCACGTGACAAAGAAACGTATCTCCGGCCTCGCTTTGATATCAAACACATCGCCAACTTTGAACGTCGGGGCGAAGGTCAGCTTGTAAAAATCGCCGCTCACCGCCTGGTATTGATGCACGCCGCTGTCGTAGCGATAGGTTCGGCCGTTGGGATTCAGGTCCATATATTGCCAGGACGCCTCGTATAGCAGGGCGAAGTTGCGGGTGATGCCCTGGGAAACCCGCAGGTTAAAGGTTGCCCAATCGTAGCGGTCGCCATCGCGGTAGCGATCTTCACTATGCTGGGCGATAACCGATGGTGCAAGCTGCCAGTTTTTCCCCAACGGCAAAATGCCGTAGGACGCAAAACGCAGGGACTTAGCGTTCTCGGTAAGATCGCCATCGCTGCCGGGCTGGCGCGCCTCGGCGCCCAGCCCGCCGCCGTACTGCAGGGCGCTCTCCGATACGCCCGGCGCGAGGCCATAGAATTGCTGTTTGTCGTGATACGCCAGCATCGCGTAGTAGCCGTGTTTCGCCGTATTATCGCTGCGCAGAGCGTAACTGCCGGTGGTCGAGGTATTATCTTTCAGGTCATCATTGCCCTGGGCGGTCATCGCCGTGGTCATCAGCTGCCAGTTGTTCCAGAAGTGGTTGGCGGTGAACATCAGGTTCTGTATATCGTTATCCTGGTAGTTATCGCTACCCAGATCGCCGAAGTTACGCGCATAGACCGAGTAATCGCCGCGCAGCGTATCACCCCACATCACGTCATTGATCCCGCCGCCGGTACCGCCGAGGAACATAATATCGCTATCGGTAAAGTGGATATCGAAATTATCGCGGTCGAAACGCTTGCCCGCCCAGATGGAAGCGCTCCTGAACGGCCCGGAAAAATCGGCGAAATTGCCCATCTCGACGTACAGCTGACGCACGTTCATGTGGTGGCTGTCGTTATCCTGTACCCATGGATCCGGGTTGGTTGCCCCGTCGGCAAGCATGGTTTTAAAGTGCGCCCATGACCCGTCGCTGAAGGTCATTTTTTTGCCGAAGCTGAGCTCCACGTAGTTATCTTTCTCGTTGCCGAGACGGCCAACGTGGGCATCGCCGTTGAGCGAACTGGCCGGGGAGACACCCGGGCCGCCGCGCGCGCCTTTACCATGGCTGTCAACCAGCATCCCGGAGCGCGCGTAGGCGTTGAACTCGAAGCCATCGCTGAGGCTGCTTTTCGCCAGCTGTTTGTCAGCAGCCTGCTGCTTTTGCTCGGTCGCTGCGGTGCGCTGACTGAGGGTCTGCACCTGCTTTTCCGCTGCCGCCGCGCGTTGTTCCGCGGCGCTGGTGCGCAGCTCCGCCTGCTGCGCCCGACGTTTGGCCTCTCCGGCCTCCTGCTCCGCATGATTAAGCCGGGCCTCCAGCTGCGCTAGCCGTTGTTCGACGGTGAGCGGGGCCGCACTCGCGCCGTAAGCCGAAAAAAGGGCGCAGCAAACCGCTGCGCTAATCAAAGAGATACGCATATCAATCCTTATTTTTTCAGAGGTATGTAGGGGGTGCTGCGCCTTACAGGGCGTGGTTTTCTCCAGCAACGGACGATGGGTTCGACGGCGCACGGCGTCCAGCGTCAAGGTCGGCGCGGATCTGCTCGTACTGGTCGTCGAGTCGGTAGAAGCGACCAATCCACAGCATTGAAGCCACAATCAGCAGCGCCGGGATATAGAGGTAGCAGGCTTTTATCGCCAGCATCGCGCCGTCGCTTTGCGTCTGGTTAGCGATATAACCGCCGGATGAGAGCAGGACCCCGGTAATGGCTCCCGCGCCCGCCATCGCCACCTTGCCAAGAAAGCCGTTGATAGAGGTCAAAATGCCGGCGGTATTGATGCCGGTTTTCCATACTCCGTAATCCACCGGATCGGCTTGCATAGAGAAGTAAATTGCCGTGCGCTGTCCGGCGCCAAGCGAGAGTACGACCGCTCCGGCAACCAGACCCCAGCTGTTAACGCCTGCCGCCATCATCATGCCCATGCCGACCAGGTTGATCGCGCTGGCGACCAGATAGACGTGGCGCTTTTTCATCCGGCTGGCGAGCAGCGGAACGGTGAGGGTACCCAGCAGAGGAACGAAGGTGGAGATCCCGGCGACGATCGCCGTGAGATCGTTATTACCGACGTAATAATGGAAGAAGTAGACCAGCGCCCCGGTCTGGAAGAAAAACGCGCCCCACATCAGGAAAATATTGATGGCGAAGACGAACCACGGTCGGTTGGCGCGCAGGCTGACCCAGGCGCGTTTTAAGGTCATGCGCTCCTGAGTAATACTGATATTTTCCTTAACGTTCCGGAAGCTCACCAGCAGAAAAAAGGTGGCAATAACGCCGAAAATCACCGCCGTATAGAAGAAGCCGTGCTCCTGATTGCCTTTCCCCAGCGCGCCAACCAGCGGCAGAGTGGCGACCGCGACAATAGTCGCGCCGAGCGAGCCGAGCAGAATGCGCACCGCCGACAGCGTCGTGCGCTCCCGCGAGTCGTTCGTCAGAAACGGCAGCATGGCGCAGAATGGAATATTAACGAGGGTATAGAGAAACGACAGACACAGATAGGTGACAAAAGCGTAGATCAGCTTACCGGTAGTGCCAAAATCAGGCACGTAAAAGGCCAGAATACACAGCAGTCCGAAGGGGATCGCGCCAATCAGCAGATACGGACGGCAGCGCCCCCAGCGGGTGGCGGTATTGTCGATAACCAGCCCCATTAGCACGTCGGCAACGCCATCCACCAGGCGCGTCACGAGGAACATCAGGCCTACGTAATAAGCGGGCAGGCCCATCACATCGGTGTAAAAGAACATCAGATAAAGAGAGATCATCTGCCACACAAGGTTGCAGGAGAGGTCGGCGATGCCATAGCCAAGGCGCTGCCGCCAAAGGGTAAAGGTTGTTTCTGCCATAAAAGTAAACTCGCTTATCGTTGTTGTTAAAGTCCGTACTGGCGAATAAACCAGGCCGGGGTGCAGCTCCACGCATGGCAATAACTGTTTATCAGCTTGCTGCCATAAGGGGAAAAATCAGGATGCGCCGGGTCGAAGATTTCCCAGAAGGTATCGGCACCGTAGTCGACCATTGCTCCCCAGTAGGCTTTGATCTGCGCAATAGCGTCGTCGCGCAGCCCGCACTGCAGAAGGGCGGCAATATAGTGGTGACGCAGGTATGGCGTGTTCATGGCGATCGCGGGGGGATTTTGCTCCAGATTATGCATGATCTCCCGGCGCTGCTGAGGAGTACCGACTTCCGCCAGTACCAGCCAGATTTGCGATGCCCATGAGACCTGCCGCTGCTCGCCGCTGATGTAGAAGCCTTGCTGCTCGTCCCATAAGACATCGAGGGCCGCAGCTTTAAGCTGCTGTAAACGCTGGCGATAGCTGACGGCCAGCTCAGGTTCGAAACGCTCGGCCAGCCAGACGGCGCGCTGCAGGCAGTAAATCAGCACGCCCTGCGCTGCAGCCTGTTTATTCAGCGATGCCTGCCAGTCGATAAACACCCACCAGTCGTCGCTATCGCGCACAACCCCGTAGGCGTCGCAGCGTTTCAGCGCCAGTTCAATCTGACGACGGGCCGTGGGCCACAGCTCGCGGGCCGTAGCAATATCCTCCGCGCTTTGCAGATAGTTGTAGAGAACGTCAACAAAAAATAGAGAATAATCAAAAAGAAAGGTATCGTCAGCAATGACATCCGGCTGCACGAACACGTTGGCCGATACCATACCGTCCTCACGAGTATGCCCGGCGAAAAGGTACAGGCAGCGGCGTACTAAATCGTGACGGGCGAAGGTCACATCGTTCACCAGCGCCTGCAAACGTAAATCGCCGAGCCACAGGCGGCGGTCGCGTTTGGGGCCATCCTCAAACACCTCCTGCATGCAGTTTTGCAGGGTCAGAACGGCAACGCTGTCGATGGCCTTGAGCTGCGGGTCGGCGGTTGTCGCTGCCGGGCATGCGCCGCTGGCGGAGGTAACGGCATTCACCTGAATCTGGTTGAACTGCAGACGAAACTTGCGCGACACGGCTTTGACCTCCACCTTCAGATAGCGGAAGCAGTAGCGGCGCGGCAGATCAACTTCGGCCGGCAGGACATCAAGCCACAGATCCTGCTGCTGCAGCCAGCTGCTGCTTAGCCAGCCCTGGTAATCGCTGAACGGCTCACACACTTCGCTCAGCGTTTCGCCGAAGGTGAACTGCAGATGGGCCGGAGCGTCCGGTGGGCTCCCGACGCTCTGACAGAGAAAATGCAGGTAGCCAACAAAGTGGCTGCCAAAATCAATAATGACGCTATCGCCGCTGCTCAGCTCGCGCTGGTAAAACGCGGCCGGGGAACTTACCGGTTCGGCGCGCCAGCCAAACAGCGCCGTGGCGTCGGCGTGGGCTTCCACCACGGCGATCGGCGGGTACGCCTGGCGGCGTAGCGCGGGCCGGAGCGTCTCGGCGGTGCGTAGAAAATCCGGGTGGCGGGTCATCGAGACCTGAGAATTATGCTGAATTGCCTGTGACATACTGCGTCCTCTGTATTTATTTGTCCGCAGCATAAGATGCCGGCCCCGGGGGTAACCACTCTGGCAATGCCAATGCATTTGCCAGATTGGCACTGATAATGAGATGGGCGGGTTGCCGATCACAATTCCAAAAATCTTGCTCGTGGCGGTCGGGAAAATGCATTATCTTGCCTCTGCGCCGTATGCCGTTTTGGACTTTATAGATGATGATGTTGACCGTTGAGTATTATTTCACCCATCCGCAGGATAAGCTGGGCATGTACGCCAGCGATCCGGAAGATAATAGCCATGAACATAGTCATGAATTTGCTGAGCTGGTGATCGTTGAGGAAGGGCACGGTTTACATGTTATTAATGGCAGACCACTATATATTCAACAGGGCGACGTTTTTTACGTTCAGCCGGGTGACGTTCATTATTATGATGAGCTAGGGACGCTTAAGTTAATTAATGTGCTGATTAACCCGTTGGTAGGGTTTCATTATTTACAGCCTCTCGATACTTTATTACAGACTTTCTCTGCGCAGAATGCGTCCTGCTACGGTTGGCTGGCGCCGGACACCCGCCATATCTGCAAGGAACTGGTGGATAAGATATTTTCTGCCGAGCTGCGGCAGGGGCAAAATATTGCCCTGCGCGAAGCCGCGTTTTTCCAGCTGGTGACGACGATTCTGCATGCCGAAACCGAAGCCGAATATAGCACCACTAAATATAAGCTGCATAAATTGCTGACCTGGCTACAGGAGCACTGTTTTGAAGATCATAACTGGCAGCAGCTGGCGGAGAAATTCCATCTGACCACGCGTACCGCTTTTCGCCATATTAAAGAGGCGACGGGATTGACGCCGGATAATTATTTAAAGCGTCTGCGCTTAGTTTCGGCGCGCGTAAAATTACGCGAGACCGATATGACGATTACCGAAGTGGCTTATCTATGCGGCTTTGCCAACAGTAATCACTTTACCACTTTATATAAAAAGGTTTTTGGCCTGACTCCCAGCGAAGACCGGCGGCGTTTGCTGCGCTAGTACACCTGCCGGAGGCGATGCTGCGCATCTGTTTGGGCTACGCGTTCTCAGCGGTCTGGGGCCCGGTAGCCCGGGCAGGCGCTGCGCGCCGCCCCCGGGAGAGACGAGCAGGGTGGTGAAGAATTGCCCCGGAGGCGATGCTGCGCATCTGTCCGGGCTACTCTTCTGGCGTATTGGCGCGGACGTGGCGGCCGCTGGCGACAAAGTTGCCGGTGCCGAGATGATGGAGGGTATTGATCTTATCATCGTCGAACTGCCAGCGTCCGGTGACAAACGCGCGTTCGTCGGCGGCGGCGGAAACCACTTCGCCAAACAGCGTATCGTACTGCTCCTGAGCCGCCGTTGCCGGCAGCAGTCGGCACTCCATCCACGCCAGACACTTTTCTTCAATCAGCGGCAATCCCAGCTCCGGGCCTTGCACCACCGGAATACCGTAAGCGTTAAATTTATCCTCATCGCGTCCGCTGATGCTGCCGACCGCGTAGGTCCAGCTGGCGGCCTCGACGCCCGGGACGACGATGCCGAACGTGCCGTTGCGCTCAATAATTTCCCGCGTCCAGGCGCTTTTATCCACCACGATAGCCAGCCGCGGCGGGGCGAACTCCACCGGCATCGACCATGCGGCGGCCATAACGTTGCGGCGCTGAGTATGGGCGTCGTAGCTGGTTATTAAAATCGTTGGGCCATGGTTGAGCAGGCGACTGGCGTACTGGAGTTCCACGTGGCGAAAACGGCTCATATGCGTTCCTTGGTAAATGGGTCTGATGCCAGACAACACGTTAATCCGCAATGAAAATGTAATCAATACGTCATCAAGGCTCCCTATAGTCGGCGTCACTAAGTCCCAAAGAGGATAACAATATGTTAGCTCCCCTGTCTTTGACACAGGTGAGCGCGCGCCGGCGGATGTTGACCGCCGGCAGAGCCACGCTTTCCCAACGGGAGGGCGAAAATGCGCGCGCTTACCAGCATTAAGCTTGACGGCGTTTCTTTCGCCTTCGGCGCCAACACCGTCCTTAATCAGATCGATCTGCATATCGATGCGGGCAGCATCGTGGCGCTGCTCGGGCCTTCTGGCTGCGGCAAAAGCACGCTGCTGCGCCTGCTCGCCGGATTAACCGTACCCGCCAGCGGCAGCATTCACTTCGGCGATCGGCTGGTGGCGAAAGCCGGCTGGGGTATGCCGCCGGAGCAGCGCGATCTCGGCATGGTCTTCCAGGATTACGCCCTGTGGCCGCATATGACGGCGGCGCAGAACGTGGCTTTCCCGCTGCGCATGCGCGGCATCGGGCACAAGGAACGACAGCGACGGGTCGAGGAGGCGCTGGCAATGGTCGGTCTCAGCGGCTTCGCCGAGCGTAAACCGTCGGGCCTTTCCGGCGGACAGCAGCAGCGCGTTGCCCTGGCCCGCGCCATCGTCGCAGAACCGCGCGTGCTGCTGTTCGATGAGCCGCTCTCCAATCTCGACAGCGAGCTGCGCGAGTCGCTGTGTCTCGAAATGAGCCGCCTGCTGCGCCAGCTGGGCATCACTGCCGTCTACGTCACCCACGACCGTCGCGAAGCCGAGCTGCTGGCCGACAAGATTATTCATTTATCTGCGGGCTGCGTTGCCGCTGTCCGCGCCGTGACTTCAACCTCAGGGGAATCCGTATGAAAACCGTTATCACCGTTACCAAAGGAGCCGCGCTCGCGATGATGCTGTCCGCCACCACGATCTCCTGCGCCCACGCGCTCACCGTCTACACCGCCGGGCCGGGCTCGCTGGCGAAAAGCCTCGCCAGCGGTTATGAGAAGAAAACCGGGGTGAAGGTGAATATATTTCAGGCCACCACCGGTAAGGTGATGGCGCGTCTTGAGGCCGAGCAGGCTAACCCGCAGGCAGATGTGCTGATTTCCGCCTCGTGGGATACCGCGGAAGATTTGCATCACCGCGGCTGGCTGCTGCCGTATCAGAGCGCCAATGCCGATAAAGTCCCGGTGAACCTGAAATCCGCCGATTACGTTGCCCAGGGGATTTCGGCGCTGGGGATCGTCTGGAATACCAAAAGCGGCACTCCGGAGCCGAAAGAGTGGCGCGACCTGACCGAAGCGGCGTTCAAAGACAAAGTGACGACGCCGGACCCGGCGCTTTCCGGCGCATCGCTGGATTTGCTGATCGGGTTACAGAATGGCATGGGCGACCAGGCCTGGGCGCTGTTTAAAGACTTGAAGAAGAATGGCATGGCGGTCAGCGGGCCGAATGCCCAGGCGGTAACGCCGGTGATGCAGGGAGCGAAAGCGGCGGTATTCGGCGCGGTTGATTATGTCTCTTACGGCAATATTCATCAGGGCGAGTCGCTAAAGGTGATTTTCCCGGCCAGCGGCACGGTGATTGCGCCGCGGCCAATGATGATCCTCAAAACCAGCCCGCATGCTGACGATGCAAAGGCCTTTATTGATTATGTGCTGTCGCCGGAAGGCCAGGCGCTGGTCGCCGACGCCTGGCTTATGCCCGCCCGCAGCGATATTCCGGCGAAGCGTCCGCTGCTCAACGAACTGAAAATTCTGCCGACCGCCGGCGAAGGCACTAGCGAACGTAGTGCGGTGCTTTCCCGCTTTAATACGCTTTTCGCCCAGTAAACCGACTTTTCCCCAAGCTGCGAAAGTTGGTTCGGGCACATTCCCCGGAGGCGGCGCTGGCGCGCCTGTCGGGGCTACCGGACTGTAAACGGCCGTGATTTTGTAGCCCGGCTAAGCGCAGCGCGAGCCGGGTAAGATCGTATCCAGGAATATATCGTGAAACAGAGACTTATTTCAGCGGGCACGCTGGCGGCACTGCTGGTGCTGGTGGCGTTGCCGCTGCTCTTTATCGTCCTCCAGGCGATTTTTCCCCGGTTTAGCGCCGGCTCGCTGAGCGGCGCGTTTAGCGGCGTGTCAACACTGATTGCCGACCCGCAGCTGCCTACGATGCTCGGCGGCACCCTGTGGGTGGCCTGCGGCGTGGCGCTGATGAGCGTGGTCATCGGTCTACCGCTGGGCGTCGTGCGCGGATTGTTTACTATCCCGCTGCCGCGGCTGTGGGATCTGCTCTTTCTGATCCCCTTTCTGACGCCGCCCTATATTGCCGCGCTGTCGTGGATGCTGATGCTGCAAAGTCATGGCTATCTGCAGCAGCTGACCGGCTGGGATCTTAACGATCTGCTTTTTAGCCGCATCGGGATCGTGCTGGTGATGACCCTCAATATCTTTCCGGTGGTCTACTTTGCCGTCTCGCGCAGCCTGTTGGCCAGCGGTCAGCGGCTGGCGATTGTCGCCCGGGTGCACGGCGCCAGCGCCTGGCGTGCGTTCTGGTACATCACGCTGCCGATGCTTTCGCCGGCGCTGGCGGCGGGGATGCTGTTGGCGTTTACCCTGGCGATTGAGGAATACGGCGTTCCGGCGGCCCTCGGGTCGCGGGCGGGGCTGGTCATGCTGACCGTAGGCATTGAGAAAAAGCTTGCCGACTGGCCCGTCGATCTGCCCGGCGCATCGCTGCTGTCGCTGCTGCTGATCGCGGTGGCGCTGCTGGCCTGGTGGCTGCAAAAACGGCTGACTGGCGGTAAAGAGGTTACCAGCGTCACCGGCAAACCGGGAGAGAATAGCGGGGCGGAGCTGGGCTGGCTGGCGCTTCCGGCGATGCTAGTGATGGCGGGCGTCGGTGGGCTGGCGGTGGTGCTGCCTGGCGCATCGATGGTGTTGACCAGCCTGATGAGCACGCTGTCGGGCGGTATTCATGCTGACAACGTTACCTTTCGCCATTTTGCTGCGCTGTTTACCCAGCAGGGCGATGCGCTGTCGGCGCTGGCAACCAGCCTTTCGCTGGCGCTGGCTTCGGCTGGGGTTGTTGGGCTGGTGGGGCTGCTCGCCGCCTGGCTGGTTGTGGTGCAAAAAATCAAGGGGAGCGCGATAGTCGATGCCTTATCGCTGCTGCCGGCGGCGCTGCCGGGCGTGGTGGTAGGCGTCGGGTTGATTCTGTTGTGGAATCAGCCGTTCTGGCCGCTTTCCCCCTACAACAGCTGGTTTATGCTGCTGCTCTCCTACAGTTGTCTGCTGCTGCCCTGGCCGGTACGCTACGTCGGCAGCGCGCTGCGCCAGCTTGGCAATAATCTTGAGCCTGCGGCAAGGGTACATGGGGCGACGGCCCTGCAGGCGCTGCGTCTGATCGTTCTGCCGCTGGTCTTCCCGGCGCTGCTGGCGGCGATGCTGATGGTGTTCGCCGTCGCCTCCCGCGAGCTGGTAACTTCGCTGCTGCTCGCGCCAGCCGGGACGCAAACCGTCGCGGTGTTTATCTGGCGCCAGTTTGAGCAGGGCTCGGCGGGGCAGGGAATGGCAATGGCGTCGCTGACGCTGCTTACCGGTCTCGGGCTGATGCTCAGCGCGCTGTCGCTGATGCAGCGAGGCACGCGCGGATAAATGCGATCGCACAAAATAGCTGGTCAGGCGGGAAAAACAGGCTATAAATGTCGGACACCGATTGCTGGAGGCATTGATGAGTCCCTTTTTAAGCGCCTATTTTTCTCGTCTGGGCTGGACGGGCACCCCGGGTGTTTCACTTAATACCCTGCGCGAATTGCATATTCACCATAACGGCGCGATCCCCTTTGAAAATCTGGATGTGCTGCTGCCAAGAGAGATACATCTCGACGATCGCACCCTGGAAGATAAGCTGATTCACGGTCGTCGCGGCGGTTACTGCTTCGAGCAAAACGGCCTGCTGGAGAGAGCGCTGCGCGAAATTGGTTTCAATGTGCGCAGCCTTCTGGGCCGCGTGGTGCTGGCCAATCCGCCGCATATGCCGCCGCGTACCCATCGGCTGCTGCTGGTGGACGTGGAGGGCGAACGCTGGATTGCTGACGTTGGTTTCGGCGGCCAGACCCTGACCGCGCCGATCAAGCTGCTGGCCGATGTGGAACAAGCGACCCCGCACGGTGAGTATCGCCTGATCTACGAAGGGGAAGAGTGGACCCTGCAGTTCAGCCATCACGGCCACTGGCAGTCGATGTACCATTTTGACTTAGGTCGCCAGTACGCTTCCGACTATGTGATGGGCAACTTCTGGTCAGCGCACTGGCCGCAGTCGCACTTCCGCCATCATCTGCTGATGTGCCGCCACTTACCGGATGGCGGCAAGATGACGCTGACCAATTTCCACTTTACCCATTGGGATAAAAACCATGTGGTCGAAAAGCGGGATTTAGCGGATGTTCCGGCGCTGTATGAAGCGCTGCAAACGCGTTTTGGCCTCGGCGTGGATGATGCCAAATATGGCTTCAGCGAAGCGGAACTGGCGGCAGTGATGGCGGCGTTTGATACCCATCCCGAAGCCGGAAAGTAGAGCCGGGGAAAGCGTTAAAAACAGCTATTTTAAGTGACAGAGTCAGGTTAAATGAATCATTGAAACCTGACTCTGTGAAATTGTTTGTGCCCATAATGCTTCACTTAGGGCGAGCCTGTCAGGCGGAGATAAATGCCATGTATAATCGAACGTCAAGCTGCTGATTTTGTAATGGTCTGGCAACCCTTCATTGTGTTCTACGAATATATTGTTTCTTTTCGATACGAGGCTGTGGAGATTTCACAGGTGTTGTTTTAATATCAGGTAAGTGATTAAAATATACCCAAGGTTAAAAACCAGTTTGTATCCTCCAGCGACTGTCGATTGATGCTGCATGAAACACTTAAGAGGTTGTTTATGCAGGTTGTCTTTATTGTATTTTTGATGGAAGGAGCCCATCTTTTCCACACCGGATTCAATCAGTGAAAATATAACAAAATAGATGAAAACATACCCTGCAGCTAAAAAACATAAATCGGCAAGGAGTGGGTTGAGAGGATTGTAACCTAATTGCACTCTAATATAAGTGAGTAATAAAAAACCAACTATTCCGAAGGCAATTCGGTAGAATTTGCGCTGTGTCTTCATCTTTCCTCACGGAAATTTTCGTTTTTACGCCAACAAATGCGTGTCTATTGTTTACTGTGTTCGAAGTGCGATTCGTTGATTCTTCAATAATGCTTCTCGCTGCAATGCGGGTTATACAAATCAAAGTCAATAAACTAAGTTTGTGATGCTCTTTCGCCAGACGATCAGCTCAAAGCTACTATACCTTATTGGATTGGGGATAATTGACAATTCAGAAAAGCACTCGGCATAAGGTAAAAGCGAAAGTCTACTGAAGATACCGCCGAGCGCGTCGATAACCGGAAACTGGTGTAGCGTTTAAAGTGGGTTTTAGGCTGCCTTTCTCCCTCTCCCCGCTTGCGGGGAGAGGGTTGGGGTGAGGATAAGACTCAGCGTCTTGAACGTACCACCTGGTAGCGGCGGGTGAAATATTCAAACGGCGCGCTCCAGACGTGAACCAGACGGGTGAACGGGAACAGCAGGAAAATCGTCATTCCCAGTACCAGATGTACGCGGAAAACAAAGGCGACACCGCTGAGCATTTCAGACGAGCCGCCGCGGAAGGTCACGATGCCTTGCGCCCAGCCGACCAGCTTCATCATTTCACTGCCGTCAGGATACTGCGCCGAAAAAGGAATCGTGCTCAGCCCGAGCAGGCACTGAATCAACAGAATGCTCATGATGATGATATCCGGGGTGGTCGAGGTCGCGCGAACGCGCTGGTTGGTCAAACGACGCCAGAGCAAACCGGCGCCGCCGATCAGCGTCAGGACGCCGCAGACGCCGCCGAGCACCATCGCCATCTGCTGCTTGACCGCAATCGGTAAAAACCAGGCATACACCCAGTGCGGCGTTAACATGCCGAACAGATGGCCAAAGAAAATGCCGAGTATGCCGATATGAAAAAGATTCGACCAGATCACCATCCCGCGTTTATCGAGCATCTGGCTGGAGGAGGCGCGCCAGGTGTACTGACCGTAGTCATAGCGCAGCCAGCTGCCGAGAAAAAAGACCGTCGCGCAGATGTAGGGGTAGATGTCGTAAAAAAAGACGTTCAGGTACTGTATCATTTCGGGCCTCCCGCGCTGACGTCGACGTACTGCGGCGCCACGTCCTGGCTAAAGCGTCGTTGATATTGCTGTAACGGTGAGCTGTCACAGGTTGTGGCGTTATCTTCGATAAATTTCACCTGTTCTTCTTCCCAGACCGCATCCAGCGCCTGCCGGGTATCATCACGGGACTCGTTGTTAACCTGCTGCGTGACACTGTCACTTGAGAGGGGGCTCCCGGCGAGGCTCAGCAGGGCGTCAAACAGCGGATACCACGCTACCTCGCGCTGCTTGAGCCGCCCGCCCAGCAGCGCCAGAATCGGCGCGACGTTTTGCAGCCCCTCACGCGCTTCGTTTTCCGGCAGGATGCTGAGGTATTCCAGATACAGCGGCAGATGGTCTGGAAGTTCGCGACAGTTTAGCTGTAGACCCGCTTTTTCATACTGAGCGAGCAGATCGACCATTGCCTGGCCGCGATCGCGGGACTCGGCGTGCACGTGTTCAAACAGCAGCAGCGACGTAGCGCGGCCCCGGTCGAACACTTCGCACCATTCGGCCTGCTTATCCAGCAGCGGAGCATTCAGCATTTCCGCGACGAAGTCGTTGAGCATGGGGGCGTCGTGCCGCACCATGGCCAGCACCTCCTCCTTGCACTGCCAAAGAAACTCATCCGGGTACTCCATCAGCAGGCCGATCGCTTTGAGGATTTGCATTATTCCCCCTCCGCTTTATCGCGTACTTCGGTGATGTTGATGGCATCGATACGGCTACTGTTGAACAGGTTGAATTTGGTGTCGGAGCCGTGGCAGCCGTCGCCAAAGGTAAAGCCGCAGCCGTTGCGCTCGGGGAAAGCGTCGCGCGCCATTTCGCGGTGGCTGGTCGGGATCACGAAACGGTCTTCATAGTTGGCGATCGCCAGATAGCGGTACATCTCCTCGACCTGTTCAACGCTTAAGCCCACTTCCTCGATGGCGCGGGTATCCGTGACGCCTTCCACCGTTTGCGAGCGCATGTAATGACGCATCGCCATCATGCGCTTCAGCGCGCGCAACACCGGGCCGGTATCGCCCGCGCTGAGCATATTGGCGAGATACTGTACCGGAATACGCAGGCTTTCGATGGCCGGAAGCACGCCGTCGCTTTTCGGCAGGCCGCCGGCGTCGGCGTAGGACTGAATCGGCGACAGCGGCGGCACGTACCAGACCATTGGCAGGGTGCGGTATTCCGGATGTAGCGGAAGCGCCAGCTTCCAGTCCATCGCCATTTTGTACACCGGCGAGCTCTGGGCGGCATCAATCACGTTTTGTGGAATCCCCTGTTTCAGCGCTTCTTCAATCACCGCCGGGTCGTGGGGATTGAGGAACACCTCGCACTGCCGCTCATAGAGATCGGTTTCGCGCTCGGTGCTGGCGGCCTCTTCAATGCGATCCGCGTCGTATAACAACACGCCGAGATAGCGGATACGCCCCACGCAGGTTTCCGAACAGACGGTGGGCTGTCCGGATTCGATACGCGGGTAGCAGAAGATGCATTTTTCCGATTTACCGCTTTTCCAGTTGAAGTAGATTTTTTTGTACGGGCAGCCGCTGATGCACAGACGCCAGCCGCGGCATTTATCCTGGTCGATCAGCACGATGCCGTCTTCTTCACGCTTGTAGATGGCGCCGCTCGGGCAGGTGGCGACGCAGCTCGGATTCAGGCAGTGCTCGCACAGGCGCGGCAGATACATCATGAAGGTGTTTTCAAACTGGCCGTACATCTCCTTCTGAATCTTGTCGAAGTTACGGTCGCGGGCGCGCTTTTCAAACTCGCCGCCGAGCAGCTCTTCCCAGTTGGGCCCCCAGATGATTTTATCCATCCGCTTACCATCGATAAGCGAGCGCGGACGGGCGGTGGGCAAATGTTTCCCCTCCGGCGCGTTGTGCAGGTGCTGATAATCAAAGGTAAAAGGCTCATAATAATCGTCGATTTGCGGTATCACCGGATTGGCGAAGATTTTGGTGATGACGCCCATTCTGCCGCCCAGACGCGGGCGTATTTTGCCATTAACGTCGCGCACCCAGCCGCCTTCCCACACCTCCTGGTCTTCCCAGTTTTTTGGATAACCGATGCCTGGTTTGGTTTCGACGTTGTTAAACCAGGCGTATTCCATTCCTTCACGTCCGGTCCAGACGTTTTTACAGGTGACGGAACAGGTGTGGCAGCCGATGCATTTATCAAGATTGAGAACCATGCCGACCTGTGAGCGTATTTTCATTTTTTCGCCTCCTGTATCCCGTCGCGACCTTCGTCATCCAGCCAGTCAATATTTTTCATTTTGCGTATCATGATGAACTCATCGCGATTGGAGCCGACGGTGCCGTAATAGTTGAAACCGTAAGCCAGCTGGGCGTAGCCGCCAATCATATGGGTCGGTTTCGGGCACACGCGGGTCACCGAGTTATGGATCCCGCCGCGCCGTCCGGTGACTTCCGAGCCCGGAATATTCATCAGACGCTCCTGCGCGTGGTACATCATGGTCATCCCCGGCGGTACGCGCTGGCTGACCACCGCGCGAGCGGTGAGCGCGCCGTTGGCGTTAAAGGCCTCGATCCAGTCGTTATCTTCAATCCCCAGTTCGCGAGCATCGGTTTCGCTGATCCACACGATCGGCCCGCCGCGCGACAGGGTTAGCATCAGCAGGTTTTCGCTGTAGGTGGAGTGAATGCCCCATTTCTGGTGCGGCGTCAGAAAGTTGAGCGCTTTTTCAGGAAAGCCGTTAGGCGGGATCGCTTTCATCTGGCTGACGCTGCGGGTGTCAATGGGCGGACGATAGACCACCAGGCTTTCGCCAAAGGCGCGCATCCAGGGGTGATCCTGATAGAGCTGCTGGCGGCCGGAAAGGGTGCGCCAGGGGATCAGCTCGTGGACGTTGGTATAGCCGGCGTTGTACGACACATGCTCGCTCTCGAGGCCGGACCAGGTCGGGCTGGAGATAATTTTGCGCGGCTGGGCCTGAATGTCGCGGAAGCGGATTTTTTCATCCTCTTTATTCAGCGCCAGGTGCGTGTGCTCGCGGCCGGTAAATTCGCCGAGCGCTTGCCAGGCTTTGACCGCCACCTGGCCATTGGTTTCCGGGGCGAGGGCGAGGATCACTTCCGAGGCGTCGATGGCGGTGTCGATGCGCGGGCGGCCTTTAGCCGGGCCATCCAGCTTGACGTAGTTGAGCTTACCGAGGAAATCGACCTCGTTCTGGGTGTTCCAGGTGATGCCTTTACCGCCGTTGCCGAGTTTGTCGAGCAGCGGGCCGAGGGAGGTAAAGCGCTCATAGGTCGCCGGATAATCGCGCTCAACCACGGCAATCGACGGCGCGGTTTTACCCGGCGTCAGCTCGCATTCGCCTTTCCGCCAGTCCAGCACGTCAAAGGGCTGAGAGAGTTCCGCCGGGGAGTCATGCTGCAGCGGCACCAGCACCACGTCGGTCTCTTTATCGAGGTGGCCGACGCAGACTTCAGAGAAGGTTCTGGCGATATCTTTGTAAATTTCCCAGTCGCTTTTCGCCTCCCACGCCGGGTCAACGGCGGCGGAGAGCGGGTGAATAAAGGGATGCATATCCGAGGTGTTCATATCGTCTTTTTCGTACCAGGTGGCGGTTGGCAGAACGATATCGGAGAACAGACAGGTGCTGGACATGCGAAAGTCGAGCGTCACCAGCAGGTCGAGTTTGCCCTCAATGGCCGCGGTTTGCCACTCCACCTCTTCCGGCTTCACCTCATCGGTAGCCCCCAGCTCTTCGCCCTGAATACCGCTGTCGGTCCCCAGCAGGTATTTGAGCATATACTCATGGCCCTTGCCGGAAGAGCCCAGCAGGTTTGAGCGCCAGATAAACAGATTACGCGGATGGTTTTTGCCGTTATCCGGCTGTTCGCAGGCGAAGCGGATCTCGCCGGACTTCAGCGCCCGGGCGGTGTAGTCGGCGGGGGGCAGTCCGGCTGCGGCGGCCTGCGCCTTGATGGTCAGTGGGTTAACCCCCAGCTGCGGCGCGGAAGGCAGCCAGCCCATGCGCTCGGCGCGAACGTTAAAATCGATCAGATGGCCGCTGAATTGGCTGGCGTCGGCCAGCGGCGACAGCAGCTCCCGGGCGGTCAGCTTTTCATAGCGCCACTGGCTGGCGTGATTGTAAAAAAAGGAGGTGCTGTTCATCTGGCGCGGCGGACGATTCCAGTCCAGCGCGAACGCCAGCGGCAGCCAGCCGGTTTGCGGACGCAGTTTCTCCTGGCCGACATAGTGCGACCAGCCGCCGCCGCTCTGGCCGACGCAGCCGCAGAACACCAGCATATTGATCATCCCACGGTAGTTCATATCCATGTGGTACCAGTGGTTGACGCCGGCGCCGAGAATAATCATCGATCGTCCGTGGGTTTTATGCGCGGTATCGGCGAACTCGCGGGCGATCTGCTCGATGTGCTGGCGCGGGACGCCGGTGATCTGTTCGGCCCACGCCGGGGTATAGGCTTTCATTTCGCCAAAGTCCCTGGCGGCGCTGGGGTCGTCTAAACCGCGATCGAGCCCGTAGTTAGCGAGGATGAGATCATAAACACTGACCACCAGTCCCGTTTCGCCATTGGCCAGCGGGAGGTGTTTAACCGGTAGCTGGTGCAGGGTGACCGGATCCTGCTTAACGCTGCGAAAGTGCGGGTTTTCGTTGCCGCCGAAGTAGGGAAAGCCCACCGTCACCACGTCGTCACGGCTATCCAGCAGCGATAGTTTGAGTTCAATGGTTTGCCCGGCGGCCTGCTGTTCGAGGTTCCACTTGCCTTTCTCTCCCCAGCGGAAGCCAATCGAACCGTTGGGCGCCACCAGTTCACCTGCGCTGTTGTACGCGACGGTTTTCCACTCCGGGTTGTTGCTTTCGCCCAAATCGTCGACCAGATCGGCGGCGCGGACCATCCTGCCGGGAACGTAGAAACCCTCCTCGCGGCGCTCAAGCATCACCAGCATCGGCATATCGGTATAGGTGCGACAGTAGTTGAGGAAATAGTCGCTGGGATTATCAAGGTGAAACGTTTTGAGGATCACATGGCCCATTGCCATCGCCAGCGCGCTGTCGGTGCCCTGTTTCGGCGCCAGCCACTGATCGCTGAGTTTGGCAACTTCCGAAAAATCCGGAGTAATCGCGATGGTTTTGGTGCCCTTATAGCGCACTTCGGTAAAAAAATGGGCGTCCGGCGTTCGGGTCTGTGGGACGTTTGAGCCCCAGGCGATGATATAGCTTGAGTTATACCAGTCGGCGGATTCAGGGACATCGGTTTGCTCACCCCAGGTCATCGGCGAGGCGGGGGGAAGGTCGCAGTACCAGTCGTAGAAGCTCAGACAGGTGCCGCCAAGCAGCGACAGATAGCGGGTACCCGCGGCGTAAGAGACCATCGACATCGCCGGGATCGGCGAAAAGCCCGCCACCCGGTCCGGCCCGTAGTTTTTGATGGTCCAGACGTTGGCGGCGGCAATCAGCTGATTCAGCTCTTTCCAGCTTGAGCGGATAAACCCGCCTTTGCCGCGTACCTGCTTGTAGCTGAGGGTTTTAACCGGGTCCTGCATAATGCTATCCCACGCCTGCACCGGATCGGCGTGCTGAGCCAGCGCTTCGCGCCACAGCGCAATCAGCCGCTTGCGCACCAGCGGATACTTCAGACGGTTGGCGCTGTAAAGGTACCAGGAGTAGCTCGCGCCGCGCGGGCAGCCGCGGGGTTCGTGGTTGGGCAGATCCGGGCGGGTTCGCGGGTAGTCTGTTTGCTGGGTTTCCCAGGTGACCAGACCGTTTTTGACGTAAATCTTCCAGCTGCATGAGCCCGTACAGTTCACGCCGTGGGTTGAGCGGACGATTTTGTCGAACTGCCAGCGCTGCCGATAGCTGTCTTCCCAGTCGCGGTTGGTGTTGTATACCTGGCCGTGACCGTTGGCAAAGCTCTCGCCTTTTTGTTTAAAGTAGCGAAAGCGATCCAGTAGTTTACTCATGACATTTCTCCTGCACCAATAATGTCCGGCCTTACAAGACCGCACTATCCTGTAGGCCAGATAAGGCTTCAGCCGCCATCCGGCAAAGATGTCGTTATTTTTTTGCCGATTTACGACGGCCGTAGACCAGCCAGGTCACCAGCACACAAACCACGTAGAAAACAAAGAAGACCTTCATTGCCCCGACAGGTGAGCCGGTCAGCGCCAGCGAGGTGCCGAAGGCTTTAGGGATAAAGAAGCCGCCAATGGCGCCGATTGCGGAGATAAAACCGAGCGCCGCCGCGGTGTCGGTCACCGCTTCGTGCTGAGCCTGTTCATCGCTGCCGCCGCGCTTCTTCACGCTGTCGATAGTTATCTGGCGGAAGATCACGGCGATCATCTGGAAGGTGGAACCGCTGCCGAGACCAGCGGTAAGGAACAGTCCCATAAACACCACGTAAAAAGCGAGAAAACTGCCGGAGCCGGTGCCGGGCAGGGTGAGGAACAGCAGGCCGGTGAACAGCGCCATTAAGATAAAATTGATCAACGTGACCCGCACGCCGCCGAGACGGTCGGAAATAATGCCGCCAAATGACCGCGCCAGCGCGCCGATAAACGGCCCGAAGAAAGCCAGCTTCAGAATATTCACGTCGGGGAACTGCGTTTTCGCCAGCATGGCAAAACCGGCGGAGAAGCCGATAAACGAGCCAAAGGTGGCAAGGTAGAGCAGGCTTAACAGCCACATATGCGGGCGCTTCAGTACCGGCAGCTGCTCGCGAATTGAGGCCTTCGAGCTGGCGATATCGTTCATTCCCACCCAGGCTGCGAAGGTGGCGATCGCCAGCAGCGGTACCCAGACGAGCGCGGCGTTGCTAAGGGCGAGAAGAGATCCATCCTCCTGAGGCACCCCATGAACACCGAGAAAAGCAAAGATGGGCAGAAAAATCACCGCCGGCGCGATCATCTGCATCACGCTGACGCCGAGGTTGCCGAGCCCACCGTTAATCCCCAGTGCGCTACCCTGTTTCGCTTTGGGGAAGAAAAAACTGATATTTCCCATGCTCGAAGCAAAGTTCGCACCGGCAAAACCGCACAGTAAGGCAATAATGATAAATACCCAAAACGGGGTAGCGGTATTTTGCACGGCAATTCCCAGCCAGATGCAGGGAACCACCAGAATAATCGTACTTAATACCGTCCAGTAGCGCCCGCCAAATATGGGTACCATAAAGGAGTAGGGCACGCGTAATATCGCGCCGGAAAGCGAAGGCAGAGCGGTTAATAAAAAGAGTTGATCGGTAGTGAAATTAAAACCGACTTTATTGAGGTTGACCGCGACGGCGCTAAATAACATCCAGACGCAAAAGGCAAGTAGCAGACAAGCTACGGAAATGCAAAGATTTCTGCGGGCTATTTTCTTTCCCTTATTTTCCCAGAATGCCGCGTTTTCAGGTTTCCACTCGCTTAAAAGATAATGATTCTTTTTCTCATTTTTGCTCAGCATATTGCCCTCGAATGAACATTAACCAGTCAAAAAGAATAAAGATGTAAAACAGTCAATTAATATAAAAGAATGAAAGAAGGGGCCGAACGATGTGTTAGTTGTAATGAATGAAGAATAGATAAGAAAAGCGCGTCGGCAGTCGACGCGCGGAGAATAGAGGGAGATTATTTGTTACAAAGTGTAACCTGAGTCAGAACAGTTCCATCGAAATAAAATAATTGATATGCCGGTTAAAGGTGGCATCATCTATTTCCTCCATACCCAGCGCGTAAATACCATCCAGGCCACATACCAGCGCAATGAGCCGCCAGGCAATACTTCCCGCATGGTCTTTTGGCGTAAACTCGCCCGCTTCGGTTCCGCGCTGAATAATTTTCAGCGTCTCTTCATGCCACATACTCATCGTCAGCAGATATGCGCCTTTGATATCGCTATCGCTGTCGGCCAGCAGCTGCGCTTCGCGCCATAAACGAATATAGGGCTCAAGCTTGCCGTCGTCGCTGCCCACCATGGAAAACAGGCGTTCCCGCCACGTGGCGTCGTCAGCGACCAGCGGCATGTCCAGCATTTCACGGATAAGGCGTACAAAGGTATGGGCTTTCAGCTCGCCTGCTGAAGTGAAATGGTGGTGCAGTTGACCGGCGGAGACGCCGGCTTCGGCGGCAATCTGGCGCACGGTCATGGCGCTGAATCCGCCCCTAAGCGCTACGCGCATGGCTGCCAGTACAATAACTTCCCGTCGCGCATCGCGATTTAAGTAGCTCATAACGCCTGGTGACCCCCGTTTTTGGCCGATAGTAACAAAAAGTTGGACACTCGTTCAACATTGGGGCAGGATCGCCATCCTGGACACTTGTCCAATTTTCAACTTTGAGGAAAGGTAGTATGTCTCGGCAATGGTTGACGCTGATGGCGATTTTGCTGGTTTATATTCCGGTGGCGATTGATGCCACCGTTCTGCACGTGGCCGCGCCAACGCTTAGCGTAGCGCTGGGGACCAGCGGCAATGAGCTATTGTGGATTATTGATATTTACTCGTTGGTGATGGCCGGCATGGTGCTGCCGATGGGCGCGCTGGGCGATAAAATAGGCTTTAAACGCCTGCTACTGCTCGGCAGCGCTATTTTTGGCGCCGCCTCGCTGGCGGCGGCGTTTTCGCCGACGGCCGAAACGCTGATTGCGTCCCGCGCGCTACTGGCGGTAGGGGCAGCGATGATCGTCCCGGCGACGCTCGCCGGTATTCGCAGCACTTTTGCGCTGGCGCAACAGCGTAATATGGCCCTTGGCCTGTGGGCGGCGGTGGGTTCCGGCGGGGCGGCCTTTGGCCCACTGATCGGCGGCATGCTGCTGGAACATTTTTACTGGGGCTCGGTTTTCCTGATCAACGTGCCGATCGTGCTGCTGGTGATAGCGATTAACGCCAAAGTGGTGCCGCGTCAGCCCGCACGACGGGAACAGCCGCTGAATCTATTCCAGGCGCTAATCCTGATCGCCGCCATATTGATGCTGGTATTCAGCGCTAAAACGGCGCTTAAAGGGCAAATGGCGCTGTGGTTAACCGGGCTGGTGGCGGTTGCTGGCGCCGGTATGTTGTTCTGGTTCGTGCGCAAGCAGCTTATGGCGACGCGGCCCATGGTCGATATGCGACTGTTTACCCATCGCATTATTTTAAGCGGTGTGATGATGGCGATGACGGCGCTGATCACGCTGGTGGGCTTTGAACTTCTGATGGCGCAGGAGCTGCAGTTCGTGCATAGCAAAACGCCATTTGAGGCCGGGCTGTTTATGCTGCCGGTGATGGTGGCCAGCGGTTTTAGCGGGCCGATTGCCGGCATGTTGGTTTCGCGCCTGGGGCTGCGCGAGGTGGCAACCGGGGGAATGCTGCTCAGCGCGCTGAGCTTCCTCGGCCTGTCGAAGACCGATTTCAGCACCCAGCAGTGGTTAGCCTGGGGACTGATGACGCTGCTGGGCTTTAGCGTCGCCAGCGCGCTGCTGGCTTCCAGCTCTGCCATTATGGCCGCAGCGCCGAAGGAGAAAGCGGCGGCGGCGGGGGCCATCGAAACTATGGCCTACGAGCTGGGGGCTGGTCTGGGCATCGCCCTGTTCGGTCTGATATTGACCCGCAGCTACACCTCATCGATTGTTTTGCCGTCGGGCGTTGACGGCGCAGCGGCGGAGCAGGCGTCCTCCTCCATCAGCGAGGCGATTAAGCTGGCGCAGTCGATGCCGGCTATTCCTGCGCAAAACCTGCTCGAAGCGGCGAAGGCAGCGTTTATTCATTCGCACAGTATCGTGCTGGCGACGGCCGGTGTCCTGCTTCTGCTGCTGGCGGCTGGTATCTGGCGCAGTCTGGCCAGGGCGCCGGAGCTGAATTAACCCTTACAGCTGAAGAGAAAGCGCCATCGCCGCCCGCCGTAGCGGGGCGAGGGCTTTCTCCTTCAGCGCGGCGGCGTTGGTATAGCCTGCCGGAACGCCAACGTTAAGCGCCGCCACCACCTGACCGCTGCGGGAAAGCAGCGGTACCGCCAGCGAACATAATCCCACCTCAATTTGCCGGTCAGCGAGCGCGTAGCCCTGCATACGCACTCTGGCGATTTCCTGCCGTAAACCCGGCAGATCGCATAGCGTATACGGGGTATAGCGGATTAAGCTGGCTCGTGACAGTGTCACTTCAAGCTGTTCTTCCGGCAACGCGCTAAGCAGCACGCGTCCCATCGACGTGGCCCACGCAGGCAGACGGCTACCGCGGCCGATATCTACGCTGAGCAGGTTATTCACCGCCGCTCTGGCAATATACAGGACGTTATCGCCGTCCAGCGTGGCGGCGGAGCAGGATTCTCCGAGGTTTTTACCCAGATTATCCAGGGCGCTCTGCGCGACTTTCGCCAGCGGCGTTCCGGCCAGGTAAGCGTGACCCACCGCCAGCACGCGGGGGAGTAGCTCATAGCTGCGGCCATCCGGGCTATGCACCATTCCCAGCGCGGCGAGGGTATAGAGGCAGCGGCGCACAGCCGCGCGGGAGATCTGCGTTTTTTGGCTAAGCTGGGAAATGGTCAGGCGCTGCCGCTGCGGGGTAAACGCGTTAAGGACTTCCAGCCCGCGCGCCAGGGACAGCATAAAGTTAGGGTCGTGTTCAGACTGGCGGACGCTGAGAGTATCTGGTTTTTTTTCGCTCATATACCCCTCTTTTACTGAAGATAAAGGTTCATGGGGCATCACTATATCGCGGGTGAAAAACGCGGCGATTCCTTGTGCTGTTTTTACCATGTCGATCACATTATTAACCCCAATTTAACAACCGCGTCGATAATCGCACAACATTTCGATTATCGCCGTTGACCGTCCCGACCGTGCAGACCTATTGTCAACAGAATCGTTACCCCACGTTATGAACAGGGGGATGAAAAGTTATGTATTTCATCACCAGGAAAAAAAGATGACCGTGACCATTGAACGTATTGAAAGCTGGCTGGTAGATATCCCGACCATTCGACCGCACAAACTCTCCATGACCACGATGGGCTGTCAGACGCTGGCGATCGTCCGCATCACCCGTTCGGACGGGATTTGCGGTATTGGCGAAGCCACCACCATCGGTGGATTGAGCTACGGCGTGGAGAGCCCGGAAGCTATCGTTTCGGCAATTAACCATTACCTGATGCCGCTGCTGAAGGGCCAGCCTGCCGATAATCTCAATTCCCTGACCGCGCGAATGAACGGCGCGGTTAAAGGCAACACCTTTGCCAAATCGGCGATCGAAACCGCGCTGCTGGATGCGCAGGGAAAGGCGCTTGGCCTGCCGGTTTCCGCGCTGCTTGGCGGCGCGCTGACGACCTCGCTGCCGGTTCTCTGGACGCTGGCGAGCGGCGACACCGAGAAAGATATTGCCGAGGGGGAAAGGCTACTCGCGGAGCGTCGCCATCGGGCCTTTAAGCTAAAAATCGGCGCGCGCGAGCTGGCGACTGACCTGCGCCATACCCGCGCGATTGTTGAAGCCCTGGGCGATCGGGCCAGCATCCGCGTCGACGTGAATCAGGCGTGGGAAGCCACCGTCGCGGCAAAGGGCTGCCGCGAGCTGGCGGCGATGGGGGTCGATTTGATTGAACAGCCAGTTAGCGCTCAGGATAACACTACGCTGGTGCGCCTCAGCCATCACATCGGCACGGCTATTCTGGCCGATGAAGCGGTAGCGACCCATTACGAAGGCTATCGCCTGGCGCAGCAGGGATTCAGCGGGGCCTATGCGCTGAAGATTGCCAAAGCGGGCGGGCCAAACAGCGTGCTGGCGCTGGCGAAGGTGGCGCAAGCGGCGGGAATTGGGCTTTACGGCGGCACGATGCTTGAGGGGACCGTTGGCACCCTGGCCTCGCTGCACGCCTGGTCGACGCTCCCCCTACAGTGGGGCAGCGAGATGTTTGGCCCGTTATTGCTGAAGGACGATATTGTCAGCGTGCCGCTCACGTTCGCCGAAGGCGAAGTGACGCTACCGCAAACGCCGGGTCTTGGCGCTGAACTGGATGAAGACAAACTGCGCTTCTATAGCCGCAAAGGATAATGGAGGATTTTTATGCTATTTAAAGTCGATATGACCGTGAATATTCCGCTGGGGTTTCCTGCCGACGAAATTGAGGAAATTAAGCAGCGAGAAAAAAAGTATTCACAACAACTTCAGCGTGAAGGTAAATGGCGACATATCTGGCGCGTCGCCGGACTTTACGCCAATGTCAGTATTTTCGATGTAAAAGATGCTGAAGAGCTGCATCAAATTTTAATGGCTCTACCGTTATATCCCTTTATGCAAATTCGCGTGGAGGCGCTCTGTCGTCATCCCTCCTCGATTCGCGAAGACGACCGTTAATAAAAATAATAACTAACCTCGCGCCGAAACTATTCGGCGAATATCCTACAACGATAAGTGAGAAATATTATGAGTAATGCATTCGTACAACAAGATGCTGTGCAACATTTATTGCGTGAAAGTGCAGGTTTAAATGCAACCGGCGGCGACGAACGTTTTAAAACGATTGTTCATCGTCTGCTGGAAAACATCTGCACGCTGATTGATGACTATAATGTCACTGAAGAAGAGTTCTGGCATGCGGTGAATTATCTGCATGAATTAGGCGGCCGCCAGGAAGCGGCACTGCTGGCGGCGGGCCTCGGCCTTGAACACTTCCTCGACCTGCGCCAGGACGCTATTGATGCCGCAGCGCAGCGGGAAACCGGCACTCCTCGTACTATTGAAGGCCCGCTGTACGTGGCGAATGCGCCGCTGGCAGACGGGCATACCCGCATGGATGATGGTAAAGATGCGGGGGAGGTGATGTGGCTTTATGGCCAGGTTCGCGACACCCAGGGCCACCCGATAGCCAACGCTATCGTTGATATCTGGCATGCCAATACCCTCGGGAACTACTCTTTCTTCGATCAAAGCCAGAGTGAATATAATCTTCGCCGCCGCATTCGCACCGGCGCCGATGGCTGCTATAGCGTGCGCAGCATTATGCCATCCGGCTACGGTTGCCCGCCGGATGGGCCAACGCAAAAACTCCTTGACCTGTTGGGGCGTCACGGTAACCGTCCGGCGCATATCCATTTCTTCGTTTCCGCGCCGGGTCATAAACATTTGACCAGCCAAATCAATCTCAACGGCGACAAATACCTGTGGGATGATTTCGCGTTCGCTACCCGCGACGGCCTGATTGCCGATCCGGTAAAAGTCAGCGACCGCGAGCTTATTCAGCAGCGTGAGCTGGAAGGCGAACATACTGAAGTGCGCTTTGATTTTACCCTGTGCAAAGCACTTAACGCCGATGAAGAACACCGCGGTACGCGCCTGCGCGCGCAGGAGTAGCGCGCGGCGTTAATTCTCTTCTCCGGCCAGGTCGTGGCCGGAGAATAAAGCGAAATTCCGACCTCACAGTTTTCTATTCCTGAATTATGCAGGAGGGCCGACTCATGCAAAAAATGTTCACCACATTAAAAGATAAAATCACCAATGCATTAATTGTCGATCGTGAAAAGCATATTTATCGCTGCCATCGCTCAATATTTACCGATCCGCAGCTATTTGATTTTGAAATGAAGCATGTTTTTGAAGGAAATTGGTTGTTCCTTGCTCATGAAAGCCAGATTGCGCAGCCTGGGGATTATTACACCCTGACTCTTGGGCGCCAGCCGGTAATAATAACTCGCGACAAAAAGAATGAACTGCATGCGCTAATTAACAGCTGCGCCCACCGCGGGGCGATGCTGTGTCGCCGTAAAACCGGTAATAAAAGTTCCTTTACCTGTCCATTTCACGGCTGGACATTCAGTAATAACGGCAAGCTTTTAAAAGCCAAAGATGAAAGTACCGGCGGTTACCCGGAGACTTTCAAGCATGAAGGCTCCCACGATTTAAAGAAACTGCCGAGGTTTCAATCGTATCGCGGCTTCCTTTTCGGCAGCCTGAATGCCGATGTACAGCCGCTGGAGGCGTACCTGGGCGAAACCTGCAAAATTATCGACCTGATCGTTGACCAGGCGCCGGAAGGGCTGGAGGTGCTTAACGGATCATCGAGCTACGTTTATGAAGGCAACTGGAAGCTGGGGGCGGAAAACGGTGCTGACGGCTATCACGTTAGCGTGGTCCACTGGAACTACGCTTCCACCATGTCGCGCCGCAACTACGAAGCGGAAGGGACGCACGCGGTAGACGCAAACGGCTGGTCGAAAAGCGTCGGCGGCGGTTACGGCTTTGACAATGGACATATGCTGTTGTGGACCCGGGTGCTGAACCCGGAAGTGCGGCCGGTCTACGAACATCGTGAACGGCTGCAGGCGGAATTCGGCCAGTCCCGCGCCGAGCAGATGGTCAACGAAACGCGCAACCTGTGCCTCTATCCAAACGTCTATCTGATGGATCAGTTTTCGACGCAGATCCGCGTGATACGCCCCATCGCGGTGGATAAAACCGAAGTCACCATCTGGTGCTTTGCGCCGAAGGGCGAATCTGACCAGGCGAGGGCGCTGCGTATTCGCCAGTATGAGGATTTCTTCAACGTTAGCGGCATGGGAACGCCTGACGATCTGGAAGAGTTCAGCGCCTGCCAGCGCGGCTATCTCGGTGAGAATCTGGCATGGAGCGACCTCAGCCGCGGGGCGCTGCACTGGGTCGATGGCCCTGACGAACACGCTCTTCAGGCGGGCTTCAGGCCGCAGCTAAGCGGGGTGAAATCGGAAGATGAAGCTTTGTATATCGCCCACCATCATCACTGGCAAAACGTGATGCTGGCGGCGCTGGAAAAAGAGCAGCAGCGCTACGAGCAATCGATCACGCAACGCGTGGAGGTGGTCTGATGCTGACTCTCGAACAGGTTCGCCAGTTTCTCTATTACGAAGCCCGCCTGCTTGACGATCGTCAGTGGGATGATTGGCTGAACTGCTACAGTCCACAGGTGGTGTACTGGATGCCCGCCTGGGGAGATGACGACAAGCTTACCCGCGACCCTCAGCGCGAAATTTCGCTGATTTACTACCCGAACCGCGATGGCCTCGAAGACCGGGTATACCGCATCAAAACGGAACGCTCAGGGGCCAGCACGCCGGAACCGCGCACCACTCATATGATCGGCAACGTTGAGCTGCTTGGCGAAACCGAACAGGGGATGGAGGTGCGCTACAACTGGGTCACCTACTGCCATCGCTATCAGCAGACGGATACCTGGTTTGGCTCTACCTGCTGCACGCTGAGTGAGAACGCCGGCAAACCGCAGATTATCCGTAAAACCGTGCGCCTGAATAACGATTACATCCGTCAGGTAATTGACGTTTACCACATTTAAGAGGCGTTTATGACCTTTAATATTGCTCTCAATTTTGAAGACGGCATCACCCGCTTTATTCAATGTCACGCCGGAGAGAAAGTACTCGATGCCGCCTATCGTCAGCAGGTTAATCTGCCGATGGATTGTTCGGACGGCGTTTGCGGCACCTGCAAGTGCCGCTGCGTCAGCGGCGAATATGGTCTGGGCGATGAGTATCTTGAAGAGGCGCTCAGCGAAGACGAAGCCGCAGAGCGCCAGGTGCTGACCTGTCAGATGGTGCCATCCAGCGATTGCGTCATTGATGTACCGGCGGCGGCAGCCCAGTGCAAGACCGCGCTGGCAAGCCTGGGGGCGACGGTGAAAGCGGTCAATCTCCTGTCTGACACCGCCATTGAGCTGGCGATCGTGCTGGATGAGCCGCTGGACTTCCTGGCGGGTCAGTACATCAATATTCAGGTCCCCGGCACGCCGCAGGTGCGCGCCTATTCGTTTAGCTCTCTACCGGGCTCGCGTGAGGGGAGCTTTCTGATCCGTAACGTGCCCGGCGGCTTGATGAGTCAGTGGCTGACGCAGCGGGCCAGTCCCGGCGATCGTCTGACGCTAAGCGGCCCGATGGGCAGCTTTTATCTGCGCAGCGGCGAGCGTCCGCTGTTGCTGTTGGCGGGGGGCACCGGCTTAGCGCCGCTGCTCTCGATACTGCAAACGCTGGCTATGCAACGCAGCGCCCGGCCCGTCACTTTGCTCTATGGTGTGACCCGCGACAGAGACCTGGTGAAAACTGATGCGCTTGAAGCATTTACCGGCCAGCTTCCCGCTTATCGCTGGCTGCCGGTGGTTGCCGATGCGCAAAGCCAATGCCCGCAGCGCGGTTTTGTGACCGACCATCTTAATGACGCAATACTCAACGATGGCGATGTGGATATCTATCTGTGCGGGCCACCGCCGATGGTCAATGCGGTATCCACGGCGCTGCGCGAGAGAGGCATTTCGCCGGCGGGGTTCTGGTATGAAAAATTCATCGCCAGCCAGAGTGCGGCGGCATAAGGAGCAACGATGCGATTTAACCATAAAGTCGTGGCCATTACCGGCGCCGCGCAGGGGATTGGCCGACAGACCGCAGAGCAAGCGGCGCGTGAGGGTGCGCGGCTGCTATTGATTGACCGATCTCGCTATGTTCACGAACTGGCGGCGGCGCTGAACGCCGCCGGTTGCCAGGCGCTGGCGCTGGAAGCCGATCTTGAACAATGGGAAAGTACCGAGCGGGCATTCGCCAACGGCGTGGCCCATTTTGGCCACCTGGATGTATTGATTAACAATGTCGGCGGCACCATCTGGGCGCGGCCGTTTGCGGAATATCAGCCGGATCAGATAGAGAAGGAGATTCGCCGCTCGCTGTTTCCGACCCTGTGGGGCTGTCGGGCTGCGCTACCGTGGATGCTGAAGCAGGGCAAGGGCAGTATCGTTAATATTTCGTCGGTGGCAACGGCGGGCGTGAACCGGGTGCCTTATTCCGCAGCGAAAGGCGGCGTTAATGCGTTGACCCGTTCGCTAGCCCTGGAATATAGCGCAAACGGGATCCGCATTAACGCCGTGGCGCCGGGGGACACCGAGGCGCCTGCGCGCCGGACGCCGCGGAATGAGGAGCTGCCGTCGGCGCAGGAGCAGACGTGGTATCAGCAGGTGGTCGATCAGACGGTGGCGAGCAGCCTGATGCATCGCTACGGTACGCTGGCGGAACAGGCCAATGCCATCCTGTTTCTCGCCAGCGATGAGGCCAGCTACATCACCGGCGTGACGCTGCCGGTCGCCGGCGGCGACCTCGGTTAGCGCCGGGTCGCCTGCCAGCAGAGCAGGGAGCCGGCGCACACCATGCCGGCGCCCTGCCAGAACGACCACGAGAGCGCGGCGCTGAGCAGTACCGCCGCCAGCGCGGAGGAGAGCACCGGCGTAAAGTAGGAGGCGGCGGCTAACAGGCTGACGTTGCCGTGCAGGATGCCGACGTTCCACGCCGCATAGCCCAGGCCCAGGGCAATGGACAGCGCGATCAGTTTGACTATTACCGGCCAGCTAAAGACCATGGGCGGCTGTTCGCTGAACAGAAACTTTAGCCACAGGGTCAGGGCGGTAAGCAGAACAAACAGAGTGATGCCGTTTTTGCCTTGTGCATATTTAGCGGTGACCGTGCAGTAGGCCGCCCAGATAAATGCGCCGACGAACGCCAGAATATAGCTCAGCGGGCTGGAAACCACGTTGCTGATAATTTCGTCAATGTTCAGGCCATGCTCACCGCCTAATACCCAGGTGACGCCGAATAAAGCCAGCAATAACCCCGGGATAACCAGCCAGCTGCTTTTTTGATTGTTAAAGACAATGGCAAATAAAATCGTCAGGCTGGGCCACAGATAATTGACCATGCCCACTTCAATCGCCTGCTGGCGGGTTCCGGCTAGCCCGACCGACAGCGCGAGGCATATTTCATAACTGACAAACAGCACGCTGCCTGCCAGCAAATAAGGGCGGGGGATCTGACGTATTTGCGGAAAACCGACGGTAAAGATGAGCAAAAGGCCGCTCAGGCTGTAGATCATCGCCGCGCCGCCTACCGGACCAAGCCCTTCGCTTACGCCACGAATCAGCCCGACCATGGTGCTCCAGAGGACGATGGCGGCGAATCCAATTAGCGTGGCTTTTTTCTTCTCCATATTTAACCTGATGTTGGTTCAAACGCAGTCGGCTTTTATAACACTTTTTTTTCGCCCTCGGGGGATATTTTCCACAGCGCTTAATCCTAATGGAGTAATGAAATTCGGCGCGGCTGACTATTAAGGGGGCCTGGGTTCAGGACATTGATTTGACGCAAATAAAACAGGGTTATTGCTGTTAATTTCCACTCCCGCAATGAATAGACATCCCGCATGGAGGGGAACAATGGACGTCAGCCGCAGAAAGTTTTTTAAAATCTGCGCAGGCGGTATGGCCGGAACAACAGCCGCTGCATTGGGTTTTGCGCCCAAAATGGCCCTGGCTCAGGCGCGTAATTACAAATTGCTGCGCGCCAAAGAGATCCGCAACACCTGCACATACTGCTCCGTGGGCTGCGGGCTATTAATGTATAGCCTGGGCGACGGCGCGAAAAACGCGAAAGAAGCGATTTATCACATTGAAGGGGATCCGGACCATCCGGTGAGCCGCGGCGCACTGTGCCCGAAAGGCGCAGGGCTGCTGGACTATGTCCATAGCGACAACCGTCTGCGCTATCCGCAATACCGCGCGCCGGGTTCGGATAAATGGCAGCGCATCTCCTGGGATGAAGCATTTACCCGTATCGCTAAATTGATGAAAGCCGACCGTGATGCCAACTTTATTGAGAAAAACGAGCAGGGCGTGACGGTTAACCGCTGGCTGTCCACCGGGATGCTGTGCGCGTCGGCGGCCAGCAATGAGACCGGCATGCTAACGCAAAAATTTGTGCGCTCGCTCGGCATGCTGGCGGTAGATAACCAGGCTCGCGTCTGACACGGACCAACGGTAGCAAGTCTTGCTCCAACATTTGGTCGCGGTGCGATGACCAACCACTGGGTTGATATTAAAAACGCCAATGTCGTGGTGGTGATGGGCGGTAACGCCGCCGAAGCCCATCCGGTGGGATTCCGCTGGGCGATGGAGGCAAAAAACAACAATGATGCGACGCTGATTGTCGTTGACCCGCGCTTTACGCGTACGGCGTCGGTGGCCGATATTTATGCGCCGATCCGTTCCGGTACCGACATTACCTTCCTGTCGGGCGTGCTGCTGTACCTGATCGAAAATAACAAAATCAATGCCGAGTACGTTAAACACTATACCAACGCCAACCTGCTGGTGCGCGACGATTTTGCCTTCGAAGATGGCCTGTTCAGCGGCTACGATGCCGAAAAGCGTCAGTACGATAAGTCTTCGTGGAACTATCAGTTCGACGAAAATGGCTTCGCGATGCGCGATGAAACGCTGCAGCATCCGCGCTGCGTATGGAACCTGCTGAAGCAGCACGTTTCGCGCTATACGCCGGAGGTGGTGGAGAACATCTGCGGTACGCCAAAAGCGGACTTCCTGAAAGTGTGCGAAGTGCTGGCCTCAACCAGCGCCACGGACCGGACCACCACTTTCCTCTATGCGCTGGGCTGGACGCAGCATACCGTCGGCGCGCAGAACATCCGCACCATGGCGATGATTCAGCTGCTGCTCGGCAATATGGGGATGGCGGGAGGCGGGGTCAACGCGCTGCGCGGCCACTCCAATATCCAGGGGTTAACCGATTTAGGCCTGCTTTCGACCAGCCTGCCGGGCTACCTGACGCTGCCGTCGGAACAGCAGGTTGATCTGCAAAGCTATCTAGCTGCCAATACGCCGAAGGCGACGCTGCCCGAACAGGTGAACTACTGGAGCAACTACCCGAAGTTCTTCGTCAGCCTGATGAAATCTTTCTACGGCGACGCGGCGCAAAAAGAGAACGACTGGGGCTTCCACTGGCTGCCGAAATGGGACCAGGCTTATGACGTTATTAAGTATTTCAATATGATGGATAACGGCAACGTCACGGGCTATATCTGCCAGGGATTCAATCCGGTGGCGTCCTTCCCGGACAAAAACAAGGTGGTCCGCAGCCTGAGCAAGCTGAAGTACATGGTGGTTATCGACCCGCTGGTGACCGAAACCTCGACCTTCTGGCAAAACCACGGCGAGTCGAACGATGTTGACCCGGCAGCGATTCAGACCGAGGTCTTCCGCCTGCCGTCCACCTGCTTTGCCGAAGAGGATGGTTCCATCGCCAACTCCGGGCGCTGGCTACAGTGGCACTGGAAGGGCCAGGATGCGCCGGGCGAAGCGCGCAACGACGGCGAAATTCTGGCCGGGATTTACCACCGCCTGCGCGAGATGTATCGCACCGAGGGCGGCAAAGGCGTCGAGCCGCTGCTGAAGATGGGGTGGCACTACAAGCAGCCGGATCGTCCGGAATCAGAAGAGGTCGCGAAAGAGAACAACGGCTACGCGCTGGCGGATCTCTACGACGCTAACGGCGCGCCGCTGGCGAAGAAAGGCCAGCTGTTGAACAGCTTCGCACTGCTGCGCGATGACGGTACCACCGCGTCGTCTTGTTGGATCTATACCGGCAGCTGGACCGAGCAGGGCAATCAGATGGCCAACCGCGATAACGCCGACCCGTCAGGTCTTGGCAATACGCTCGGCTGGGCATGGGCGTGGCCGCTCAACCGGCGCGTGCTGTACAACCGCGCGTCGGCGGATATGAACGGCAAGCCGTGGGATGCGACGCGAATGCTGATCCAGTGGAACGGCAGCAAGTGGGTTGGCAACGATATTCCGGACTTCAATACCGCGCCTCCGGGCAGCAAAACCGGGCCGTTTATTATGCAGCCGGAAGGTCTGGGGCGTCTGTTTGCCCTGAATAAGCTGGCGGAAGGTCCGTTCCCGGAACACTACGAACCGATGGAAACGCCGCTTGGTACCAATCCACTGCACCCGAGCGTGGTCTCCAGCCCGGTGGTACGCCTGTATGAAGAAGATGCCCTGCGTTTAGGTAAGAAGGACAAATTCCCGTACGTCGGCACCACCTATCGTCTGACCGAGCATTTTCATACCTGGACCAAGCATGCGCGGCTCAATGCGATTGCGCAGCCGGAGCAGTTTGTCGAAATCAGCGAAGGCCTGGCGAAAGCGAAAGGGATCGCCAATGGCGATCGGGTGACGGTCAGCAGCATGCGCGGCTTTATTCGCGCGGTGGCGGTGGTGACGCGTCGTCTGCAAACGCTCAACGTCAACGGTCAGCAGGTGGAAACCGTCGGTATTCCGCTGCACTGGGGTTTTGAAGGAGTGGCCCGCAAAGGTTACATCGCCAATACCCTGACGCCGAACGTCGGGGATTCCAACTCGCAGACGCCGGAGTATAAGGCGTTTCTGGTCAACATCGAGAAAGCGTAAGGAGCGAAGCAATGGCGATGGAAACCCAGGACATCATTAAACGCTCCGCCACCAATCCGATCACCCCCGCGCCGCGCGCGCGGGATTTTAAGGCGGAAGTGGCAAAGCTGATTGATGTCTCCTCCTGCGTAGGCTGCAAAGCCTGCCAGGTGGCCTGTTCCGAGTGGAACGATATCCGCGATGAAGTCGGGCACTGCGTCGGGGTTTACGACAATCCCGCCGATCTGAGCGCCAAATCCTGGACGGTAATGCGCTTTAGCGAAACCGAGCAGAACGGCAAGCTGGAGTGGCTGATTCGCAAAGACGGCTGTATGCACTGTGAGGATCCGGGCTGCCTGAAGGCGTGCCCGTCCGCCGGAGCGATTATTCAGTACGCAAACGGCATCGTCGACTTTCAGCAGGAAAACTGCATCGGCTGCGGTTACTGCATTGCCGGATGCCCTTTTAACGTCCCGCGCCTCAATAAAGAGAACAACCGGGTCTATAAGTGCACGCTGTGCGTCGATCGGGTCAGCGTTGGCCAGGAACCGGCCTGCGTGAAAACCTGCCCAACCGGCGCGATTCACTTCGGCAGCAAGCAAGAGATGCTGGAAGTGGCCAACGAGCGTGTGGAAAAACTGAAGAAACGCGGCTATTCCCATGCCGGGGTGTATAACCCGCCTGGCGTCGGCGGCACCCACGTGATGTACGTGCTGCATCATGCGGACCAGCCGGAGCTGTACCATAACCTGCCGAAGGATCCGCAGATAGATACCTCGATAAATCTGTGGAAAGGCGCGCTGAAACCGCTCTCCGCCGTTGGCTTTATCGCCACTTTTGCCGGGCTGATCTATCACTACATCGGGATTGGGCCGAACAAGGAAGCGGATGACGATGAGGAGGAGCATGATGAGTAAATCGAAAATGATTGTGCGCACGAAGTTTATTGACCGCGCCTGTCACTGGACGGTGGTCATCTGCTTTTTCCTGGTGGCGCTGTCGGGGATCTCGTTTTTCTTCCCGACGCTGCAGTGGCTGACCGAAACCTTCGGTACCCCGCAGATGGGGCGTATTCTGCATCCGTTCTTCGGGGTTCTGATTTTCGTGGCCCTGATGTTTATGTTCGTGCGCTTTGTCCACCATAATATTCCCGACAAACAGGATATTCCCTGGCTGAAAGGGATTATCGAGGTGCTTAAGGGCAATGAGCATAAAGTGGCGCGGGTAGGGAAATACAACGCTGGCCAGAAAATGATGTTCTGGACGATCATGAGCATGATATTTGTGCTGCTGGTCACCGGGGTGATTATCTGGCGGCCTTATTTTGCCCACTATTTCCCAATTCAGGTTATTCGCTATAGTCTGCTGATTCACGCAACGTCGGCCATTATTCTTATCCATGCGATTCTGATCCATATGTATATGGCATTCTGGGTTAAAGGATCGATTAAAGGCATGATTGAAGGGAAGGTGAGCCGCCGCTGGGCGAAGAAGCATCATCCGCGCTGGTATCGCGACGTGGAGCGCCTGGAAGCGAAAAGGGAAAATCGCGAAGGGCTGAAGTAAGCCTTAACGTATTACCCGTTCCGGTTAATGCCGGAACGGGGGTTAATATCCTCAGGGGCATCAATTAGCTCACCTCTGACAGCGGTGAAAAATTGTCTCATTTATTTATGTCCGGGCGCGCGATCTGACGGTCTCTCTTTTTCTGACGACAGATATTTTCCTTTTTCCCATTAAGCCAGTTGGGTCGCTGTTTCAACGTAGCGCTATTAACGTCATTATTCGTTGTCTCTATAAAAACGCTATCGTTTAGGCGGATCCTTGCGTATTTTGCGCGGCGGCTTCCACAGAAAAGAAAATCACTGAAATTAATATTGTGGGTTGTCTTTACGCAGCGATAAAGAGTAAGCTGTATACGGTTCAAGGAAGTCCGGGTTATATTTGAGTAAAAAATGGAAGATGCTAAATTAATAAAAATCATGCATGAAAGTGGCTTTACAGATAAGCAGATCGACAAGTTAACGGCGAGATATAAGACGCTTTTATACTGTGCCGTTGACGAAGCGGCATCGCGCTTGCCCAGGGCAATATTTGTCCATGTATTCGTTCTTTTAATTATCGGGATCGGCATCCTGAAAGCGGTCCATGAAGGGACCTGGCATCCTGCGCAACTCATTATTTTCGCGCTACCGCTGGTCGTCGCCTGTGGGGTATCGCATCACTTCGCTCCGCTAAGTGAGGTATACAAAGCAGCAAAGGTGATGAAAAAGATCAAACATCAGCAGGTTCACTAATTCACTCGCGGATGAAGCGTTAACGGCGACTGACTGCCCGAGGCAATAAAATCATGAAAGCCATGCTTCGCTATTTTTTAAAGGATATTTATGACGGCATTTGCACTCACGTAATATTAATCTGCGCAATAGTACTTACAGGGCTTATTTACCGGGCTTTCGATTTTGACGTTTGGTTCACGCCTGCCGTTGTCATTGTTATATTGGTTGCCCATTGGGTATTAAGCCAATTCAGGATTTAATGATTGCTGTTTTTATGAACGTTGGATATGAAGTAATCACGCTGTTTTATGGATAAACAGGTTACGGAAGGTTTTAAACTGGTTTACCGCCAGAGAATGCATAATAATGCGACCGGTAAAATCCATAACAAGTGATTAGATGTATGAAAAAGACTATTTTTTCGTTAGCGCTTGGCACTTTTGGTCTCGGAATGGCGGAATTTGGCATCATGGGGGTATTACCTGAAATTGCCCGTGATGTCGGCATATCCATTCCTGCCGCAGGCAACATGATTTCATATTATGCGTCCGGCGTCGTGATCGGCGCGCCGGTGATGGCGATATTCTCCAGCCGCTTTTCACTAAAATCAGTGATGCTGTTTCTCGTAGCGCTATGCATTATCGGCAACGCCATCTTCACGTTCTCTTCCAGCTACTCGATGCTGGCGCTGGGGCGCCTCATCTCCGGGTTTCCGCACGGCGCATTCTTTGGCGTGGGCGCGATCATTCTGTCGAAAATTGCGCCGCCAGGCAAGGTTACCGCAGCGGTGGCGGGGATGATCGCTGGGATGACCGTCGCCAACCTGCTGGGGGTACCGGGAGGAACCTGGCTTGGCCATCAGTTCAGCTGGCGCTATACCTTCCTGGCGATTGCGGTCTTTGACGTCGCGGTGCTGGTGTCCATCGCCTGGTGGGTGCCGACGTTATTTGATAAATCAACCACGCGCTTGCGCTCGCAATTTCATTTTTTAACCTCGCCTGCGCCGTGGTTAATTTTTGCCGCCACCCTGTTCGGCAATGCCGGCGTCTTCGCGTGGTTTAGCTATATTAAGCCGTTTATGATCAACGTCTCCGGCTTCGGTGAAAGCGCCATCATAATGATTATGATGCTGGTGGGTCTGGGGATGGTTCTGGGGAATTTATTTAGCGGTAAAGTTTCCGCACGCTACAGTCCGTTACGTATTGCCGCCGTGACGGATGGCGTTATCGTTTTGACCTTATTACTCCTGTTCCTGCTGGGTGAGAATAAAACCGCCTCACTAACCCTGGCGTTTATCTGCTGCGCGGCGCTGTTTGCCCTGTCGGCGCCGCTGCAAATCATGCTGCTGCAAAATGCCAAAGGCGGCGAGATGCTGGGCGCGGCGGGCGGCCAGATCGCCTTTAATCTTGGTAGCGCCATCGGGGCGCTGTTCGGCGGGATGATGATTACGGCCGGCCTTGGCTGGCGTTCTGTTGCCTTACCGGCCGCGCTGCTTTCGTTTCTTGCGCTCAGTTCACTGCTGATTTATGCCCGCTATCAGCAGCGTTCTGTCTGACGAAATCCGCAGGCGGCTAATCCTGCCACGGCTCCCCGAGGGTCAGCATTAACCGGTTGGCCCAGGCGAAGAAGGCTGCCGATTGCAGCAGATCCAGTTGGGCGAGGGTATCCAGCTGTTGCTGTTCGACGGCCGCAAGGTGGCTCGCGGCCAGGGCGGGAGGGGTAACGGAAATCGCTGCGGCAAAATCAATGAGCGCCTGCCAGCGCGGCGTCTGCCCATCGCTCAGCTTCTCTCCCGGGGTCACCGCCAGCAGGGTCTCTACCGCCGTTTCATCTTTCGCTAACTGCGCGGCCTTGCGAGCATGCACCGAGGCGCAATAAATACAACCGTTGATTTTACTCGCTACCGTCGCCGCCAGCTCGCGTTCGGCACGCGGCAGGCCGCCGGGAGTATAAAAAATCCCTTTATCGGTTAACGTACGCTGCTCCAGCACCGGCTGGTTGCGCGCCAGCAGGCGGAAGTAGGGCGAGTCGCTGTGGCCGAATTTCGCCAGCAGCGCCTGCTCATCCGGGGTAAATTCCGCCAGCGGTTTAGCCGCCAGCCAGGGTTCCCAGTGCAGTTCATCGCGGGTGAAGCGCACCGGCGCGCGTTTACCGCTGAGGGTTTGCGGTGAGGTATGCCAGAATCCGGCTACGACCGGGGTCCCGGCAACCGGGGCGCTTTTACCGTTGAGCAGGCGTAGACCGTTCAACAGACGACTCTGGAAGCTGACAAACGCAATCAGCTGGGCCAGCGTCACGATAGCGCGCGGGCTCCATCCGGCGCGGGTTAATGCCTCCAGAGCCGAAGGCGTGGCTTCTACCGGCGCGAAGGTCAACAGCCGGGCAAAGGCCTGCGCCGGAACCAGCCGCGGCGAGGTCGGATCGGCAATCCCAAACCCGGCATAGTGGGCGGCCAGCGCATCGCTCTCATGCAGCTTCGCTACCCTGGCGGCAACGGCAAAACGTTCGTCGAGCGGAAAGTCGTTATCCTGCTGACCGAACAGCGCTTCATAGCTTCCCTGAGCATGATGGGTGGCCGCCTCGCGCACGGCTCTCGCCGCCGCTAAGGCGGAATCGGGGGCAATTTCTGCCAGTTCGGCCAATATATCCTGACTGAGCGTCATGGTGACTCCTTATCGTATCTGCGGGGCAATATGCTGAGCGATCAGCTCAATGGAACGAAGCGTGTCGCGGTGCGAGGGTTCAACGGAGTGCACCTGGAACGAAATATCGGTTACCCGCCGCAGGACGCTATCGCGCCCCAGCGAAGCGGCGACGTGCTGCGGGTCGCCAACGTGCGCGTCAAGCTGCGGTAAAAAATCTGTGACAGTGTCACCAATAATGTGATGACCTGCGGCGCGATGCTGGGCCGCCTGCTGACGCAGACCGGGTTCTGCGACCTGCAGCGCATACTGCTGGCTATCGGCGACAAAGGCCGTCCGCGAGGCGAGGATCCGTGGCTCGACGCCCGGCGGCAGCGCGGCGAGATAGGCGTCAATAATCGGATTCTGGATAGCGTCCAGCGGCAGCGTGGGCTGCCCTGAAGGACGCGGCTGGGTACGCGAAAGCATCAGGCCGTGTCCGGCCTGAGCCGCGCGCACCGCGCCTTCAACGGAAAAAGTGGCAATCCAGATACGCTCCGCCAACTGCGGTGCCTGGGGATAAAGATGATTATCCGGATGCGAAAGTGAATCTCCGCGCCAGGCGCTTTGAATCAGATGCAGGTGTTCGGCAAAGACTGCGCTGCGCTGGTCGATGGTCAATCCAAAGGGTAAAAACGAGGTCGGCGTGCCGCCAGATCCGAAGCCCACCTCCAGTCGTCCATCGGCGAGCAGATCCAGCACCGCCGCATCCTCGGCAACCCGCAGCGGGTTTTCCATCGGCAGGGTGATAATGGCGGTTCCCAGGCGAATGCGCTCCGTATGCGCTGCCGCGTGGGCGAGAAAGACCAGCGGCGACGGCAGGCCGCCTTCGTGCTCATGAAAATGGTGCTGAGCGACCCAGGCGCTGTCAAAACCCAGTCGTTCGGCGTGGCGAATTTGTTCGGTAGCCAGCCGATAGCGCTCACCTGGCGCGACGTGGTCCAGCAGGCGAGTGAAAAAACCCAGTCGTTTACGCGTCATGCGACCTCCTTGTTCGAGGGGGAAAAGTGGAGAATAGCGGCAATAAGCTCGCGGGTATACTCATGCTGCGGAGCGCTGAACAGTCGGCCGACATCGCCATGTTCAATAACCTGGCCCGCCCGCAGTACCGTCACGCTGTGGGCGATACGGCGAACCGTCGCCAAATCGTGGGTGATAAACAGATAGGTCAATCCCAGCTGTTGCTGCAGCTGCTGCAGCAAGGCGAGAATTTGCGCCTGGACGGTAACGTCCAGCGCCGAAGTCGCTTCATCGAGGACAAGGATCGTCGGTTCAAGGATTAGGGCGCGGGCGATAGCCACCCGCTGCCGCTGTCCGCCGGAGAGTTCACGGGCGGTTCGCGACAGCAGCTCCGGAGCGAGCGCCACGCGAGCGGCGACCGTTTCGACGCGCTGGCGTCGTATTCCGGCGCTGAAGCGGTCGAAGTTCTTTAACGGCTCTTCAATGATTTCAAACAGCGTTTGCCGTGGGTCAAGAGAGGCAAAGGGGTTCTGATAGACAAACTGAATTTTACGCCGTAGCTGGCGGAGCGCCTCCCGACTGAGATGCCCGGCATCAATACCATCGATGGCAATCTGGCCGCTATCCGCCTTTTCGAATCCCAGCAGGATCCGCGCAAGTGTCGTTTTGCCGGAACCGGACTCACCAACCAGCGCGTGCGTGCAGCCGCGCTTAACCTCAAAACTCACGGCGTCCAGCGCCTGCAAATGCGCCCGGCCTAATGAGAAGCGCTTGCTGATGTCGTCGACGCGAATCGCCGGCGTAGCCAGTACGCGACCGCCGGCGGGAGCCATGGTCAGCGCCGGGCCGTGAAGATCGCTGAGCAGCTGGCGAGTATAGGCATGCTGCGGCGTCCGTACCACATCGCGGGTCGCGCCTTGCTCCTGAATTTCGCCATGACGAAAGACCAGCAGGCGGTCGGCACGTTCGGCTGCCAGCGCCAGATCGTGAGTGACGAACAGCACCGCCGTGCCGGACTCCCGGCGCAGGGTATCCAGCAGATCGAGGATCCGCTTCTGTACCGTCACGTCAAGGGCGCTGGTTGGCTCATCAGCAATGATTAAATCCGGTTTCAGAGCGATGGCGATGGCAATCAGCACTCGTTGCTTCATGCCGCCTGAAAGCTGGTGCGGATATTGATCGAAGCGCTGCTCCGGGTGGCTCAGTCCAACCTTCGCCAGCAGCGCCAGTACCTGCGTTTTACGTTCCGCGGCGCTGCGTTTCTGATGGAGGCGCAGAATTTCACCTACCTGCGCGCCGATGGTTTTCACCGGATTGAGGGAGTTGCCTGGATCCTGGGGCACCAGGCTAATTCGCGCGCCGCGCAGGCCGTCGAGGCGTTTACCTGACCAGCCGCTAATGTCTTCACCGTTAATACTGATGCGCCCGCTGTCGCGCCGGGCATTCTCCGCCAGCAGACCCATTATCGCTTGGGCGGTAGTGGTTTTGCCCGAGCCGGATTCGCCGACGAACGCCAGCATTTCGCCGCGTTTTACCTGAAAACTGACGTTATGCACGACTTCACGCCATTCACTCTGCGAACGATAGCTGATGCGTAGGTTTTCTACGGTTAAAACATTCATCGGCGTTCTCCGCTAAATTGACGGCTAATACGATTGGCGGCAAGCACGACCGCAATCACCGCCATACCGGGAAGGGTCGTTAGCCACCAGGCGGTGGAGAGGTAGTTACGGCCTTCGGCGATCAGTAATCCCCACTCTGGTACCGGCGGCGGCGTGCCGTAGCCGAGAAAACTCAGGGTTGAGAGCGCCAGAACGGCCTGGCCGAACTGGAGCGTGGCGAAGGCCAGTACCGCGGTGAGCGAATTGGGTAAAATATGCCGCCAGAAGACGGCAAAAAAGGTGCCGCCGCTGCCGTAGGCCGCTTCGACGTAATCGCTGCGCCGTACGCGTACGACTTCCGCGCGCGCCAGGCGGGCAAAGCTGGCTATTGCCGCCACCCCGACCGCGACGGCGGCGTTGAGGGTGCCGAAGCCGAGCAGAATAATGACCGTCAGGGACAGCAACAGGGATGGAATCGCCAGCAGTACGTCGACCAGCCGCATGACGATCGACTCCACGCGTCCCGCCAGCGCGCCGGCCAGCGTACCCAGCGCGGTTCCGATGATCAGGCCAATCGCCACTGCCGCCAGCGCAGCGGAGAGCGAATGGGCAGCGCCGTAGACGATTCGACTCCACAGATCGCGACCAAGCTGGTCGGTGCCCAGCCAGTGACCCGCCTGGGGGGCCAGGCGCTGGGCGCCGGGGAAACCTTCCAACGGGTTATAAGCGGTAAACAGCTGCGGGACAACGGCCATTAGCGCAGCAACGATCATAATCGCCCAGGCCAGCAGCAGGCCGGGCTGGAAGCGTAGCGTGCGCCAGTCTGGCGAGCGGCGGCGGGCGGCGATTGCGTAATCAACCAGACTCATAGCGTACCTCCCTCAGCGGTTTTCAGGCGCGGGTCGAGCAGCGGCATCAGCAGGTCGACCAGCAGATTAATCAGGACAAAACCAAGGGCTGAGATCATCACCACCGCCTGCAGTACCGCGATATCCTGATTATTGACCGCCTGCTGCGTCAGCAGACCCAGCCCGCCGCGGCCAAACACGGTTTCGGTAATCAGGGCTCCGGCGATCAGTTCCCCGAGCAGCAGCCCGGCCATATTGAGCACCGGTAGCAGGGCATTGCCGGTAACGTGCCGCCACAGCACGCCGGTCTCGCTCATGCCTTTAGCACGAGCAACGGCCACAAACGGCAGCGCGGCGACCTGATCCAGACTGCGCATCAGAATTTGCGCCAGCGGAGCGGAAATCGGTACCGCGACGGCGACGACGGGCAGAATGAGTCCCTCAATCGGTCCCGGATTGATCACCGGTATCCAGTGCAGCTGAAAGGAGAAAAGCTGTATCAGGGCGATAGCGAGCCAGAACGTCGGCAGGGAGATAAACAGCACCGGCAGCGATTGCAGCGTATTGCTTAGCCAGCGCAGACCCGGCAGCCGTGAGGCGAAGGCGAGGGTAAAAGCCAGCGCCACCGCCAGCGCAAAGGCGGGGAGCGCGAGGCTTAGTGTCTGCGGCAGATTGCTGGCGATCAGCGCGCTCACCGGCAGTCCGGCCTGCAGCGAATAACCAAAATCCCCGCGCAGCATGGCGAAGAGGGTGTGGAGATACTGCTTCCACACCGGGCTATCGGCCCCCCAGGCGAGGCGCATTTCGGCGATCTGCTCAGGGCTGAGCCCCAGATCCGGATTCTGAAACTTGATCAGTACCGCATCGCCGGGCAGCACCTGTAACAGGATGAAGGAGAGGGTAAATGCCGCCCATAGCACCAGTAAACCCTGGCCGGTTCGCCGCAGAAGATAATGGCTCATCGCAGGCTCCTCAGTGCTTTTCCAGCCACGCGCCATAGAACGACGGGCGGCCTACCGCTTCAAAACTGACGCCTTTCACCCACGGGGCGCCGGCGAAGACCTGCGGTTCTTCAAATATCGGGATCACGTAGGCATTATCCAGCAGATAGCGTTGGGCATCGCCGGTGAGCTGGAGCCGTTTTTGCGGTTCAACTTCGGCTGAAATCGCGCTCAGCAATGCGTTGAGCTTATCGTCGCGGAACCCCTGTACTTTGTCGCTGGAGCCGCCTTTTTGCAGCAGCGCGTCGCGGTTAGTGGGGAAAAACATGCTTTTCACCACGTCGGGGTCGGCGCGGCCCACTTCCGACACGGTGAGCGGCGTTTTCAGCGGATCGAGGTTATCCAGCGTACGGCTGCCGGCATCGCCGGCTTTGACCGCCAGCGCGACGCCGACCTGACGCCACTGCTGAGCGACAAGCTGCAAAACTTCTTTATTTTGCGGTTGCGGCAGAGATTCATAGACGGTTAAGGCCAGCCGCTGGCCATCTTTGACCCGAATACCATCGGCAGCCGGTTTCCAGCCTGCATCATCAAGCAGTTGTTTTGCTTTGGCCGGATCGAAAGCCAGCTTGTCGCTGAGGTTAACGTACCCGGCGGCGGTACTGGCGACGACGGAGGTCGCCTGCGGATAGTTGGCGGAGAACAGCGTTTCGACTACCTGCCTGGCGTCGGTGGCGTGCAGCAGCGCCTGACGAACGCGCAGGTCGGCAACCAGCGGATTATCCGGCCGGAAGCTCAGGCTGTCGTTAACGCCGCGCGTGGGGGCAGCATAAATTTTAAAGCCCTGCCCGGTGGCCTGCTTTTCATCGTAGGCCTGTACCTGACGGATAAAATCAGCCTGGCCCGCCAGCAGAGCGCCAATGCGCACGCCATCTTCAGGGGTAACGATGTAAGTGATGCCATCGAGATTAGCTGGTCCCTGCTGGGTGAGATTTTTCGGTCCCCATTGATAATCTTTGCGCGCGACCAGAGTGAGTTCGCGCCCCGGCTTTTTATCTTTTACCGTAAAAGGTCCGGAGCCAATAATATGGCGGGCATCGCCCAGCTCTTCAAAATTACGCGCCAGGGTACTGAGGGATACCAGCCCGGAGCCGATGGTGGCGGTGCCCTGCAGAAATCCCGGCGAGGGCTTTTTAAAGTAGAACTTTACCGTCAGCGGATCGATGACTTCGCTGCGATCGTAGTTATTAATGACCTCAGACACCGGCAGGCGGTGCGCTTTATCACCGAGGCCGTAGGTATCAAAGTTTTTGGCGACCGCCCTGGCGTCAAGCGGGGTGCCATCTGAGAAGGTCACCCCGGGGCGAAGCTTAAAGGTATATTCGGTTTTATCCGCGTTGGCGCTCCAGCTTTCGGCGATCCACGGCTCCACCTGCAGCGTTTTCGGGTTCTGCCAGGTGAGCTTATCGGTTATTTGATTAAGAATGCCGCCGTTGGGGTAGAAGCCACCGGCCGGTGGGTAAAGATTAGTATGCGGCTGCTGCTCCAGATAGATTAACGTACCGCCTTTAACCGGGGCGTCGGCGGCCCAGGCGGAAAACGCGCCGGTTAAAAATAGCGCCGCCAGCGCGGGCAGGCGAAAACGGATGTGCATGGTGAATTCCTTTGTTATCTCTTGTTTAGTCATCATCGGGCGCGCGTTTTAACAAAGGAAGTAAGGATTTGCGCTAAGCATTTGCGTAAAAAGCATTTATATCCTGCATACCACAGGCTGCGCATAGCGGGGAGAGCGTTGTTAATGAAGGTGGTAGCCGGTTCGATATTTATCGGCTGAACGATGATGAGCGTAAGAAAGGATTTCTGCCGGGCATCATGTAAATATGCGCAGCAGAGCTACCTGCATAAGGGGATAAATGGAACCTCTCCCGTAGCGAGAGAGGCGAGAAAATTAACGGCGGAAATCAATCACCATACGACCGCGAATTTGTCCCTGTTCCATCTCCTTAAAGATGGCGTTGATATCACCCAGCGGGCGCAGGGTGACCTTCGGTACCACCTTACCCTCGGCGGCAAACTGGAAGGCTTCGGCCAGATCCTGGCGCGTACCCACCAGAGAACCAACCACCTCGATACCGTCCAGTACCAGGCGCGGAATATCCAGGCTCATGGCTTCCGGAGGCAGGCCGACGGCCACCACGCGTCCGCCGGCGCGAACCGCATCCACCGCAGAGTTAAACGCCGCTTTGGCGACCGCCGTCACGACTGCGGCATGGGCGCCGCCGGTTTTCTCGTGGATAATTTTGGCCGCGTCTTCGCTGCGGGAATTGATGGTCAGATCTGCGCCCATTTCTGCGGCCAGTTTCAGCTGTTCATCATTAACGTCAAGGGCGATGACCTTGGCGTTAAAAACGTTTTTCGCATATTGCAGGGCCAGGTTACCCAACCCGCCGAGGCCATAAATGGCGATCCACTGGCCGGGTTTGATATGGGAAACTTTTACCGCTTTATAGGTGGTGACCCCTGCGCAGGTGATGCTGCTGGCTGCCGCAGAATCAAGACCATCCGGCACTTTGACCGCGTAATCGGCAATGACGATACACTCTTCGGCCATCCCGCCATCAACGGTGTAGCCCGCATTTTTTACCGAACGGCACAGCGTTTCGTTACCGCTGTTACAATATTCACAGTGACCGCAGCCTTCGAAGAACCATGCGACGCTGGCGCGATCGCCCGGCTTGAGCGAGTGCACGCCAGGGCCGACCTGCTGCACCACGCCCACGCCTTCATGGCCCAGAATGACGCCGGTTTTATCGCCGAAATCGCCGTTCTTAACGTGCAGGTCGGTATGGCAGACGCCGCAGCAGTCCATTTTTAAAAGGGCTTCGCCGTGCTGTAATGGGCGAAGTGTTTTTTCCGTAACATTGACCTGATGATCTTGCGTGACGACGGCAGCTTTCATTCTGTTCTCCTTATTAAACATAAGCGTATTAACACAATATTTGTTTTTACGCATGTTAACCAATAGCTTAAATTGCCAATAAATCAAGGTAATAATAGATTTTTATGCTGGTTAAAGATTTCTTTTGTTTGTTTTTCGAACAGTTTTTCTTATGTTTCTGCGCGTCATATTTATGTCACTTGCATGTCATGAAATTTTCATCCGCGATCTCTATCGTTCTGTTTTTCAATTTCTTATTAACCTAGAGCGACATGACAATGCATCTGGCGAAAACCCTCCTGGCCGCAGGCCTTCTGCTTTCTACCGCTGTTGAGGCGCAAAACGTGCTGGATTTTCCGCAGCCGAACAACAACCCTGAAGAGTTTTACGCCGTAACCGAAATCCCGGCGGGCGGCATTATCAAATACGAAACGGACGCCAAAACCGGCTTTCTGATCGCCGATCGTTTCCAGTCGATGCCGGTGGCCTATCCGGCTAACTACGGCTCGCTCACTCAATCGCTGGCAGGGGATGGCGATCCGCTGGACGTGGTGTTTTATACCCGCGCGCCGATGGCCCCGGGAACGCTGATTAAGCTGCGTGCGATTGGCTTGCTGAAGATGATTGATGGCGGTGAGAAGGACGACAAAATCATTGCCGTTCCGGCAAGTAAAATCGACCCAACCTACGATGACGTGATTAACATCAGCGATCTGCCGAAAATTGAGCAGGAGCGTCTGCAGGCTTTCTTCCGGGTTTACAAACAGCTGCCGGACGGACGCAAAAAAGTCGAGCTGGACGGCTTTAACGATGCCGCCGCCGCGAAACAGGAAATCAAAGCGGCATGGGAAGCGTGGAAAGAGAAAAATCCGCAATAAGTACAAAAGCGGGTAAAGCCGGCAGGCGTCTTTTTCCCCGCAAGGTGGGTATCGGCATGGTGTCACGCGCGAGTAAAGTGCGAGCATTCACCCCGTTCAGTTGAGGCCAGTTCAGGGAGGAGGCAACACGGCGGCTTGACAGCACGCAGCAGAAAATGGTTGTATCATGCAACCATTTCTGACAGAGCTGACCTCAGATGAACTCACCCGCGCTTGTTGATGAAATTCGTACCGCTTCCCGCCTGATGGTGCGTGAACTGGGCTTTATGAGCACCACGCTGGCCGCTACGGCGTACTCACCTTCGGCGGTACATACGCTTGTGGAAATTTCTCTACGCGGCGCGATGACGGCCGCTCAGCTGGTGCAGATCCTGGGGCTGGAAAAGTCTAGCGTCAGCAGGATGCTTTCCCGTCTGCTTGCCGCCGGGGAACTCCGGGAAAAAACGTCCTCCCGCGACGGGCGGATTAAGCAGCTTGCGTTAACGGCGCAAGGTGCGGCGACGGTCAAAAAAATTAACGCCTACGGCGCTATGCGGGTAGTGGATGCGCTGGAACACCTGAGCGATGCGCAAAGACAGTGCGTCGCTCAGGGCCTCACAACCTGGGCCTGGGCGTTGGAAAAATGCCGCGACGTCGAGGCTACAGGCTCGAAAAAGACGATTGATATCGCTACCGGCTATCGGCCTGGAATGATTGGCCGCATAGCGCAAATGCACGGCGAGTATTATGCAAAACATTATCAGTTTGGTGCTTTTTTCGAGAGTAAAGTCGCCAGCGGGCTGGCGGAATTTTCAGCTCGTCTCGATAAACCGTGCAACCGTGTTTGGCTGGCCGTTCAGGGCGAGCAAATTGTCGGATCGGTAGCGATTGACGGCGAGGATCTGGGGAATAACCAGGCGCATCTGCGCTGGTTTATTCTCGACGATAGCTGCCGGGGTAGCGGCATTGGTCGGCGCCTGCTGAGCGAAGCCATGGCTTTTTGCGATAGCCGGGACTTTGCATCAGTACAGCTATGGACCTTCAGCGGCCTGCACGCCGCCCGCAGGCTGTATGAATCCTTTAGTTTCACGCTGGATAAAGAGTGGCAGGGCGAACAGTGGGGCAGGACGATGACCGAGCAGCAGTTTAGTCGAATCAAACCGCGACCGGCGACTCATGCTAAGTAAAACCCCGGCGCAGCGGGCTGCGCCGGGGAACAAACATTTAGCTTAGCAAAGCGTTGAGGGTGGCTATCTCCTTACGCCACTGCGCCTGCAGCTGCGGTTTTTGATGTTTTGGTTTACGGGCCAGATCGTCGGCCAGCAGTTGCTCAAGCGACACTAACCGTTCCAGCAGCGTATCATGGTCTTCCTCCGCTTCGCGGCGGTTCTCCGCCACGACCTCCGGGGCCGGACAACGAACGGCGGTGCGTAAAACCTCATACACCTCTTCGGCGCTGTGCCATTCGCTCAGCCCGCGCTCGTCAATAAGCCAGAAGCGATTGCAGCTATGGTTAATGAGTTCGCGGTCGTGGCTCACCAGCAGCAGTCCGCCTGGGTAGTCGCACAACGTTCTTGCCAGCGCTGTTTTGCCGTCCATATCCAGATGGTTGGTTGGCTCATCCAGAAGCAGCAGGCTATAGTAGGCCAGAGACAGGCCGACAAATAGCAGACGCGAACGCTCGCCGCCGCTTAAGGTGGCGACCTTTTGCCCGTGACGAGCCCAGCTAAATCCGGCTGAGATCAGCGCCCGCTTGCGCGCGTCCGCCGCCGGCTCAAAAGGTTCCAGCGCGTCGAGAAGCGTGTCGTCATCCGCAAGCTGATGCAGGGTCTGATCGTAATAACCCGGTTTCAGCCGCGGGTGCAGGCGTAAGCCGTCCTCCGCTGATTCCTGCTGCATATGTCGCCACAGTAGACGCAGCAGGGAGGATTTCCCGCCGCCGTTACGGCCCATTACCGCGACCCGATCGCCGCTTTTCAGACGAGCCAGACCCGCAGTAAACAGGACCGGCAGACCCGGCGCGGGCGGGACGGGAAGCTGGTCCATCTCCAGCAGCCTGTCTGCCCGCAGCATGTCGCCGCGCAGCGTTAGCCGCCAGGGTGTTCCGGCGGTGAGATCGGTTTGGCTCTCCTTCAGGCGCTGAACCTGCTTTTCCATCTGCTTAGCTTTACGCGAGAGATCTTCGTTGTCATAGGTGCGCCCCCAGATAGCCAGTCGTTTGGCGCTGGCGGCGACCCGATCAATCTCTTTTTGCTCGGCTTTATGGCGCAGCGCATCGCTGGCATCTCGCTCATCCAGCGCCTGACGGGCAGCGCTGCAGGGAAGGGAGAAGGCATGCAGGGTTTTGTCGCGCAGGATCCAACTCGCATTAGTTACAGCATCCAGTAAGATGTTGTCATGAGACACCAGAACGAAACTCCCCTGCCAGGTTTGCAAGAAGCTTTCCAGCCACAGGAGAGTCGGCAGGTCGAGGTGGTTTCCCGGTTCGTCCAACAGCAGGAGATCCGGTTGCTGAATCAGCGCCCTGGCAAGCAGCAGCCGGGTATGCTGACCGCCGCTCAGGGTTGACGCCCGCTGCCGGGCTTCATCGGCCGTAAAGCCCATCTCCGCCAGCAGCCGCTCCGCTTGCCAGCGCTGGTTCTCTCGCTCAAGGGCGGGAAGTTTTTCCAGGACCACCTGTAGCAGAGGTTGCGCTAACAGCGTATCGGGTAGATGCTGTTCCACCCGTGCCATCAGGCAGTGGCTGGCCAGCGCCACGCTGCCCCCATTCGGAATCATCGTGCCGTCCAGCACTCTAAGCAGGGTACTTTTTCCGCAGCCGTTATAGCCAATCAGGCCAATGCGGTCGCCTTTTTTGAGGGTAAAGGAGAGGTTTGTGAACAGCGGGCCAAACGCCGTATCAACATGGAGAGATTGTGCAGTTAGTAATGTGCTCATGGTGAACTTACTCAAGAGTTACAGGCATGTTTATGCCTCGTCAAACATCGCTGACGATAACCCGGTAAGCCCGAGGGAAGGGATTCAGTCTTTGGTTTCTTCGCTCAAGCTGAAGTTATCGCAGCACGATACCGATAACGCTTGAGCAGGTGCGATCGCCAAATGCACGTGAAAAAAACATTTCACGGTACGACATGGGATCCTCCTTTTTTTATTCAGTAAGTTGATAGGTGCAGGCAGTGTAATGGGTGAAATCCGTTTTGGCTAGCGATCCGTTTACGCCGGGCACGCTTTTGCCACTAACATCCTGGGCGCTTGAACCCTATCAGGCTTAGCAGCGCTGCTTTGGCGCAACGCAAAAGCGATAACGCAGAAGAATTATTCATGGAATCAATATAACTTACGTAATCTCGCTCATTTCATAATCGATTCGACAGAAAAGAAGAATATTTCCGCTACCAATTGATATATATCATTATTTCTCTGCAAACTGTAATGGTTCAAAACCAATTATTTGTCATACCTATAGCTATTTATGCTTCAGATAAAATGAATATTGGGTTTATATACTTTAAAAACCGGGTTCGCTGTTTTCATGCTGCTAAATAAATCTGTTTGCTTAGATTTTGATCATCAATAGCTAACGTTGAATAAGCCACGGCATGTGGTTTAATATTTGTTTCGTCTGTATAAGCCTGGCGAGATAATCTGACAGCAGGACTGATTATCCTCAATAAACGTTAGCCAGGCCGTTTCCTGAGATAACTATATCAATTGTCTGGTGCTTTATATCCTTATAAAGCGCTTTGGATTTTTATTCGCCGTGAGCCGGGTTTATGAAAAATTTAATTATCACCGCTAAAAACTATTTATTAGCGTTTTTAATGCCGCATGCTACTTAACGTACAGCAACAGCCGCACAATATAGTTATTAAAAAATAAAAAGGTCACGCCTGTTAATTACTATCGAAATAGGGGGGGAGATGCGCATACTTGTCTTTGCGGATAAGGCTCTGCTGCGTCATCATTTGAAAGTACAGCTAACGCAGCAAGGGCATATCGTCGATGATGCACAAAACGTCAAGGAAGCGAATTACTATATCGTAGAGTATCCGCCTGACATCGCAATTATTGATCTGGACGCGACAAGTGAAGCGGGTCTGGCTCTGATCCGCGACTGGCGCGGCCAGGGGGTTTCTGTACCGATATTGGTTATGAGCGCAGGCGAGTGCTGGCAGGATTGCGTTAACGCCCTCAACGCCGGTGCGGACAACCACATCCGTAAGCCATTTCATATTGATATTATGGTTGCGCGTATCAATGCGCTTTTTCGCCGCAACTATGGATTGTCATCAGAATTAATCTCAATACCGCCATTTCTGCTAAATCTTTCGCGTCGGGAATTGTCGGTAAATGGTGTTACGTTAAATCTGACCGCTTTTGAATATATTATTATGGAAACATTAATCCGCAACTGCGGTAAAGTTACCAGCAAGGATGATCTTATGCGCCAGCTGTATGCAGAAGGAGAGCTATATTGCAGCAGTTCACTAATGGTCCTTATTGGGCGGATACGTAAAAAGATTCGGGCGTGTTATTCATCTGAGTCCATCGTGACGATTCGCCGGCAGGGCTATAGATTTGATATCAAAAAATAGCGAACCAGAGAATTATTTCCCAGGTAACCAGGAGCATTAACGCTCCCGGTTACGCTAGTGGTTATATTGACGTCCGGCGATAGTTGCGATATTCCGGCTGCCAGAAGTTATCGGCGATCGCCTGCAGCAGCGCTTCGGCGGAGGTTTTCACCGCCACGCCTTGCTCCTGGGCAATTTTACCCACCGCAAAAGCGATAGCGCGCGAAACGCTCTGGATATCTTTCAGTTCCGGCAGAACCGGACCTTCACCGTTATTCACCAGCGGCGAATGTTTCGCCAGCGTTTCGCTGGCGGCCATCAGCATCTCATCGGTCACGCGCGAAGCGCCTGAAGCGATAACCCCAAGGCCGATCCCCGGGAAGATATAGGAATTGTTACACTGGGCGATGACATACTGCTTGCCTTTGAGCGTTACCGGAGCGAACGGACTGCCGGTAGCGACCAGCGCTTCTCCGTCGGTCCAAGTGAGGATATTTTGCGGTGTGGCTTCCACCCTTGAGGTCGGGTTTGACAGCGGCATCACGATTGGTCGTGGGCAATGCTTATGCATCTCGCGGATAATCTCTTCGGTGAACAGCCCAGGCTGCCCGGAGACGCCGATCAGGATATCCGGTTTTACATTTCGCACCACGTCAAGCAGCGACAGCACGTCACTGGTGGTGTCCCACTCTTGCAGGTGTTCGCGTTTCTGCACCAGTTTGCTCTGGAACGGCAGAAGATTTGGCATCGCATCCGTGAGCAGACCGAAACGGTCAACCATAAATACGCGTTTGCGGGCTTCTTCTTCGCTTAACCCTTCGCGCTGGATCTGGGCGACGATCTGCTCCGCGATACCGCAGCCTGCGGAACCGGCGCCGAGGAAGACAATTTTCTGCTCGCTCAGCTGACTGCCCGCGCCGCGGCTGGCGGCAATCAGCGTACCGACGGTGACCGAGGCGGTGCCCTGGATATCATCGTTGAAGGAGCAGATTTCGTGGCGATAGCGGTTAAGCAGCGGCATAGCGTTTTTCTGCGCGAAGTCTTCGAACTGCAGCAGCACATCCGGCCAGCGGGCTTTAATCGCCTGAATAACATCGTCAACAAACTGGTAATACTCATCGTCGGTAATGCGCGGGTGGCGCCAGCCCATGTATAACGGATCGTCGAGTAGTTGCTGATTATTGGTGCCCACGTCAAGAACGACCGGCAGGGTGTAGGCCGGGCTGATCCCCCCGCAGGTGGTATACAGCGACAGTTTGCCGATAGGAATGCCCATTCCGCCGATGCCCTGGTCGCCGAGGCCGAGAATACGTTCGCCATCGGTCATCACGATAACCTTGACGTTATGGTTCGGTACGTTTTGCAGAATATCGTCGAGATTATTGCGGTTCTGGTAAGAGATAAACACGCCGCGGGCGCGACGATAGATCTCAGAGAAGCGCTCACAGGCGGCGCCGACGGTCGGGGTATAGATGACCGGCATCATTTCATCGAGGTGGTTGCCGACCAGACGGTAGAACAGGGTTTCGTTGGTATCCTGAATGTTGCGCAGGTAAATGTGCTTGTCGATCTCGGTTTTAAATCCCTGGTATTGGATCCACGCGCGTTCGGCCTGCTCTTCGATGGTTTCGACCACTTCCGGCAGCAGGCCCAGCAGATTAAAGCTGCTGCGCTCTTCCATGCTGAAGGCGCTGCCCTTATTGAGCAGCGGAAATTCAAGCAGCACGGGGCCGGCGTAAGGGATGTAAAGAGAGCGGTTTTTCTTATGAGTGAATTGCATCGCACTAACTCCTTGATAATCGCTTCAGCCCGGGCGCGGCGACAGGCGGGGGGCTGGCAGGGAATGGCAGCGGGCAGAGTATAAAGCAGAAGACATCAAAGGAGGGTAAACATGAGGGGGATAGTCTTAAAAAAACACCATCCTGGAGAAAGGACGGTGTTTTTATCATCACTTAGCTGAAAGATTAGCCACCGCGGCGCTTGCGGCCGGTGGCGCGAACATGGTTAACCGTGGTTTCCGCATCGCCTTCCAGCAGGACCTTTTTCTGCTGAGAAAGTTTGTAGTTCAGACCAAGAAGATGACGTGCCTGTTGGTTCGATTTCATTCTTACTCCTTTATCCTGTGTCGGTTTCAAGGACAAGCCCGACGACTGTCGGACGAAATTTAACCCTCAATACGCCGCTTATTTTTCACGCGGCGATCATTAGCGTGGCCCATTTTGCCGGGATTAGCAACATTGAGACGGCACAATCAGCCTCATTTTCAGAGTGGTCCGGGGTCACTCTGCTTCTGCGGATCGTGCCCGGTAAGGCGTTCGCCTTTCCGGGCCGACGGGCGGGTGGCGGGTTTACCCCCTGGATATAGCATTAACCTTCACCAGGCAGAAATCCCCGCGTAATACCCAGACTTACCACTTCATTTCGCCGGTATTCACTTTGGCGCTCAGCTCCAGCGAACTCTCTTCCGCGAGCCCCGGCCAGCGCTGTTTCATCGCCTTAATGACGCCAGCGGAATCTTTATGCTCTTTGAGCGCCTGCTCAAACTGGGTCAAATAATCGCGAGTAAAAGTAATCGCCCGGTCACCGGCTGGCGGCGTGCCGAGATAATGGCCGGGGATCACCTGCTGCGGATGCAACGCGGCCATCTCGTCGAGCGTATTTATCCACTGCTGACGGCTTTCGACGCTCTGAGTGTCCGCCGTCCAGACGTGCATACCCCACGCCACGCCGGTACCGCCAAGAATGGCTTTATTCGCCGGGATCCACACATAGGCGGCATAATTTTGCGGCTGGCGGATCTCAACCTTTTCGCCGTCGATAGTGAAGGTATTAGCCGTCAGCTCCTGCGGGACATAAACCTGGGTCGGCGCGCCGTCCTTCATCTGCGGGCCCCAGTACGCCAGTTTGGCCTGTTTGGTGGCGTTAATGTGTTTAACCACTTCTGCGGTTGCCACCACTTTGGCTTCCGGGAACGCTTTGACCAGCGGCTGCAGGCCAAAATAGAAATCCGGATCGCCGGAAGTAATCACGATGCGGGTCAGTTTTTTACCGCTTTTCTGAATCATTTCAACCAGCTTCTCGCCATCCTTCACGCTGAACTGAGCGTCAAACAACACCGCTTCATGCGGGCCGGAGGCGAGGGTGGAGTTAACCGCGAAAATACCGTTCTCCTGCGGGTTATAGGTTTGCAACGTTAATGGGGCTGCCAGAACTGAAGCGCTGAACAGCGTAGTAGCGATGGCAAGGGCAGATAATTTCATGTTCGTTTCTCTTCGTCAGGTGAATAAGCGCTATTTTACGGATTTCCTGATTTGCGAAAATTCCTGAAAAAAGAGATGCTGAGTTTCATAAAACGTGCAGATGGAATCAAGTTATGGATCGAGTCATTGCCGCGCAGGTCTATATGCGTATTTGTGAGCTGGGAAGCTTAAGCGCCGCCGCGCGGGCGCTGGGGATGTCGCGGCCGATGGTGAGCCGCTATCTGGAACAGATGGAGCAGTGGGCTGGCACCCGACTGGTTCATCGCTCTACCCGTAAGCTGACGCTCACGGCTGCGGGGGAAAAGGTACTGCAAAAAACGCGCACCCTGACGCAGCTGTCGGATGAGATCGCCGGGCAGAGTGAACGAGCGATCCCCAGCGGAACGCTGCGCGTAGCCTGCGCTCATTTTACCGCGATGCAGCTGATTTCTCCGCTTTTGCCCGATTTTCTCGCCCGCTATCCGCAGCTGCGTCTTGAGCTGGATATCAACAATCATCCGGTAAGCCTGATAGGCGAAAGGATCGACGTGGCGATTCGGATCACCGACAATCCGGAGCCGGGAGCTATTGCCCGCCGTCTCGGCGTTTGCCGTTCGGTGCTGTGCGCGTCGCCGCGCTGGCTACAGCAGAATGGGCCGCTGCATACGCCGGACGATCTCACTCGCCACAACTGCCTGCATTACAGCCATTTTGCCAGTCAGACCTGGCAGTTTAGCGACCCCAGCGGCGAAAGCGTGACGGTGGCGGTTTCCGGCAACCTCAGCGCCGGGATCTCCTCGCTGTTGATGGAGGCGGCGGTAGCCGGCTGCGGCATCGCAATGCTGCCGGAGCTGGAGGCGCAGCGGGCGCTCAACAGCGGGGCGCTGAAACAGGTTTTACCGACCTGGCGGCCAAAAGCCTTAAACGTGTATGGGATTTATCTCTCGCGGGACTACCAGCCGAGCGCGCTGCCGCTGTTTCTTGAAGAGATTCAGCAAAAACTGGCGCAACCTAACGATATAAAAGGACCCTTGTGATGATTGTTATTCGCCCAATGCGCGATGAAGAGTACGCCGCGTACCTGAACTATTTTATTGCCGATTATGCGGCGGAGATCGCGACCAATTACGCGCTTTCTCCGGAGGCGGCATTGGCCCAGGCGCAGCGCGAAATTGCCGAGGATCTGCCCGATGGCGTCAATACTCACGGCCAGGCTTTACGCTGCTTATTCGATGAAATTGACGGTACAGAAAAGCGGGTTGGCTATCTCTGGTATAAGCCTGACGCAGAAATACGCTCCGCCTTTATCTGTGATTTTTATATTTTTCCGTCCTTGCAGGGGCAGGGATTGGGTAAACAAGCGATGGCGGCTTTTGAGCATGAATTAAAAAAACTGGGTATCCGCCAAATAAAACTGCGCGTCGCCGGCGATAATCCGCGCGCTCGCCGACTCTATGAAGTCACCGGGTTTCGCGTTACCGGCATCAATATGAGTAAAAATATCGCTGCGGATTGATCCTAAAATCGCCGCGTGCCGCCCAAATGCGTAAGGGAGTTCTATACTTAACCCTTTCATGTCACAAAAGGAGCGATATCATGGCAATCCATAAGAAAGGTCAGGCGCATTGGGAAGGGGATCTAAAAAGCGGTAAAGGAACCGTCTCTACCGAGAGCGGCGCGCTGAACCAGCAGCCTTATGGTTTTAACACCCGGTTTGAGGGTGTGAAGGGGACTAACCCGGAAGAGCTAATCGGCGCCGCACATGCTGCCTGTTTTTCCATGGCGCTATCGCTGATGCTGAGCGAAGAGGGCTACACCGCGACCTCCATTGATACCGTGGCAGTGGTAACGCTGGATAAATCCGGCGGCGGTTTCGCCATTACCCAGATCGCGCTACAGAGCAAAATCGTGCTGCCAGGCATTGAGGCCGACGCGTTTGACAGCATTATTCAGAAAGCAAAAGCCGGTTGTCCGGTTTCTCAGGTGTTGAATGCTGAGATAACCCTCGATTATCAGCTCAATTCCTGACCTCTCGGGTGCCCGCGTTCAGCGGGCGCTCTCCTTCAAAGCCGTTTCAGGCCAATGCCCCCGCCGTTGATTAATGTTATCTTTCCCGCTCACGAATGAGAGCAGGTGGGTCATGATCAGCATACGCGGAACGATTGAAGCTCAGGTTCTGGGCTTAACCGGCATGGCGCTAAAAGAGATCGATTTTGAACATCCCAAAGGCGAACCGGGGCTTTTTGGGCCGCAGTCGGCTATCTGGCAGGTTCACGGCGATTTCACGTCCATGCTCTGCGGCGGGGTCAGCGCGCTGTTGTTACAGATGCTGCATCCGCTGGCCCTGGCGGGCGTCTGGGATCACTCAAATTTCCGTGAAGATATCTTTGGCCGCCTGCGCCGCACCAGCCAGTTTATTTCCGCCACCACCTTTGGCACCACCGCCGATGCCGAACGGTTGATTGCAAAAGTACAGGGGATCCATCTGCGGGTAGGCGGCCAGGACAAAGACGGCACGCCCTATCAGGCCAGCGATCCGCACTTGCTGACCTGGGTACACGTCGCCGAATGCAGCAGCTTTATGGCCTCGCATCTGCGCTACAAGCGGACCGTGGTCAGCGCCGCGCGTCAGGAGCAATACTATGAGGAAGCGGCCGAAGTTGCCCGTCGCCTCGGGGCGCGGGATATCCCGCAGACGCCGCGGCAGATTGCTGATTACCTGCAGGATATGCGGCCGGTGCTGCGCTGCGATGAGCGAACCCAGGAAGTTGCCCACGTTCTGCTGTCGACCCGTCTGCCGGGCCGTATGAGCCGGCCGGTGGGGCGAATAATGATGCGCGCCGGAATTGACCTGCTGCCGCCGTGGGCGCAGGAGATGCTTAATTTGCCGATGAGCGCGCTACAGCGGCACAGCGCGCGGTTTGCGGTTCACGGCGTCGCTCGCATACTGCGCGCCTCGGTGCGCAACGGCGCGTATCATTGCGCAATGCGCCGGATGAATCAGTTTTAATTTTGCCCCTTTGTTGAATACGCGAAAATATAGCCATGGCTATTATTGATATGGCTATGTTGTTTAAAAACAAACTATTCTCATTTATATATTTAAGGTCGGAAGAAACAATTAAACACTCTCTTAATGGCGGCGACTTATTCAGGAAAAATTAAGCCTGAACGCGTAGTCTGGTTCTTTTTCTTCGGGGAAGTGTCGGTAATGAAAATAAGTAACGATAAGCAGCGTTCTCAGGTTGCGCGTAAAACGACGCTGGTCAGCGTGATGGTCAATCTTTTTTTATCCAGTTTTCAGATACTGGCCGGGATATTCTCCGGTTCGCAGGGCTTAATCGCCGATGGTATTCATTCTCTTTCCGATTTGGTGGCCGATTTCGTTGTGCTGTTGGCCAATAAAAAAAGCGGCAAACCTTCGGACAGCGACCATCACTACGGGCACCGGCGCTATGAAAACGGCGCTTCACTGGTGATTGGCGCGCTGCTGTTACTGGTTGGCGCGGGTATGCTGTGGTCTGCTTGCGGCAAACTACTGCAACTGGAATCTATTCAAAGTGTGCATATTACCGCGCTGTGGGTGGCGCTCGCCGCGCTGACCGCCAAAGAGATTTTATTCCGCTATATGCTAAGGGCGGCTAAGCAAATCCAGTCCTCTATGCTAATTGCCAACGCCTGGCACGCCCGCTCAGACGCCGCGTCTTCGGTAGTCGTTGCGGTCGGCATCATCGGTAATCTGGCCGGTTACGCCTGGTTTGACCCAGTGGCCGCACTGGTTGTCGGCGCGCTGGTCACCCGCATGGGCTATACTTTTTCGTCTGACGCCCTCCATGACCTGATGGATCGGTCAGTGGATAGCGATAGCGAGCGGCAAATAATCGCCACTATCCTGGCAACGCCCGGCGTCGTGGCGCTGCACGACCTGAAAACCCGTCGTGCCGGGGATTTGATCCTGGTCGATGTGCATGTCGAAGTACCCGGGCATTTATCGGTAGCAGAGGGGCACGATATTGCGCTGCTGGTGCGGACCCGGGTGCTAAGCCACCATAACGTTCTGCATATGATGATTCATATTGACCCGTGTCGCGCAGAGAGCGCCGCGATTGTCGCGTAAATTATTCCCCTGGATTTTCGAGGGTTATGTCGGATTGCGGATAATATTGCCTGCGAAATAAAAAAGGACCATAATTCAGCGGCTATTCTTTCATCGCTGATAAATAGCCGGCTGACACAATGTCGTGTTTTTAAACAATATAAGAATCCAATCGGTTAATAGAAACGCTCTATAGCCTGAATAATTCAAGTTACAGGAAGACGGCGGCGCAGGGAGTCCCCAGAATCTGACTTCTGTCAGCGAATGGGGTGCGAGGAAAGCCAATGTCCAGGTAACTTGCCGTTTGACAGGGATATTAACCGTGCGAAATTTCAGGAAGTAATACAATGATTATCCGGCCAGAACAACACTGGTTCCTTCGCTTGTTTGACTGGCACGGCTCCGTGCTGTCCAAAATTGTTTTTCGCCTGCTGCTTAACGTAATGATGTCGATTATCGCCATCATTAGCTATCAATGGTATGAGCAGCTGGGGATCCATCTTACCGTCGCGCCGTTTAGCCTGCTGGGGATCGCCATCGCTATTTTCCTCGGATTTCGCAATAGCGCCGGATATAACCGCTTTGTTGAAGCGCGCAATTTATGGGGGACGGTGCTGATTGCCCAGAGAACGCTGGTGCGCCAGCTGAAAAATATTCTGCCGACGGAAAGCGCAGCCCATCAACGCCTGGTGAGCTATCTGGTGGCGTTTAGCTGGAGTCTGAAGCATCAGCTGCGTAAGACAGATCCGAGCGCCGATTTAGCGCGTCTGCTGCCGCCGCACAGCGTGAAGGAAATTCTCGCCAGCTCGATGCCGACCAACCGTATTCTGCTGCTGGCAGGTGATGAGCTGGGGCGTCTGCGCGCAGAAGGGAAAATTGGCGATATCACCTTCAGCCTGATGGACAATAAACTTGATGAGCTGGGCCACGCGCTGGGGGGCTGCGAGCGGCTGGCCAGCACCCCGGTGCCCTTTGCCTATACGCTTATTTTGCAGCGCACGGTGTATCTGTTCTGCGCGCTGCTGCCGTTTGCGCTGGTCGGCGATCTTCACTATATGACGCCGTTTGTGTCGGTGTTTATCTCCTACACCTTCCTGTCGTGGGATTCGCTGGCGGAGGAACTGGAAGATCCGTTCGGTACCGCCGCTAACGATTTGCCGCTGAACGCGATGTGTAACACCATTGAGCGCAACCTTCTGGATATGACCGGACAGTATCCTTTACCCGATAAGCTTGAGCCGGATCGTTACTACAATCTGACCTGATTTTGTGTGTTTATTATTCGTTAAATAAGTTAAATCTAACGCGTGATAGATAACATTGATTATACAGTCATGGCCCTGATTGTTATGCTTTCGTTAACAAAACGCCCGCTATTTTGACGGATAGCGGGTGATAAGACATCAGGCGGCATTTCACCTGCAATCCGCCGCCGAAAGCGCATCAGGAGTCAACATGAGTAATAGAAGACGCGTCGTTCCCGGCGTCCATCCCTATGATGGTCCGGCGGGCGGCTGGGGTGCCTTAAAAGCCACCGCGATCGCCGTGCGTACGCAAATGGGCGCGCTCGATGCTCCCGCCACGCTGCTGCGGACCAATCAGCCGGATGGTTTTGATTGCCCTGGCTGCGCCTGGCCCGACAAAGAGCATAAATCGACGTTTCAGTTCTGTGAAAACGGCGCCAAAGCGGTGACCTGGGAAGCAACCAGTAAACGCGTGACGGCAGAGTTTCTGGCGACCAATACCGTGACCTCGCTGCTGGCGAGGAGTGATTTCGAGCTGGAAGGCTACGGGCGCTTAACTCAGCCTCTGGCCTATGATCGGGCCAGCGATACCCTGCGTCCTGTCTCATGGGAAGCGGCGTTTGCCCGTATCGGCGCCATTCTCCGGACGCTGCAGCCTCATGAAGTCGAGTTCTATACCTCCGGACGCGCCTCTAACGAAGCGGCCTTCCTGTTCCAGCTGTTCGCCCGCGAATATGGCACCAACAACTTTCCGGACTGCTCCAATATGTGCCATGAGTCGACCAGCGTCGGCCTGCCGCAGTCCATCGGTATCGGTAAAGGGACGGTCTCACTTGATGATTTTGATAAGACCGAGCTGGTGATTTCTATCGGCCACAATCCCGGAACCAACCATCCGCGCATGATGGGCACGCTGCACGAACTGGCGCGCCGGGGCGTGCCGATTATCGTCTTCAATCCGCTAAAAGAGCGGGCGCTGGAACGTTTCGCCGATCCGCAGAACGTCATTGAGATGGCGACCTACAGCTCAACCAACATTGCATCGACTTACTTCCAGGTCAAAGCGGGAGGCGACGCGGCGGCGCTTAAGGGCATCGCGAAGGCGCTGCTGCAGCTGGAAGCAGAACAGGGCAAAGTGCTGGATCGGGCGTTTATCGATGAGCATACGCTGGGCTTTACCGACTTTGCGCAGGATCTACAGGCGACGCAGTGGCAGGATATTGAGTGCGAGTCGGGTTTAACGCGGGGCGATCTTGAACGGGTAGCGGCGGCCTATGCCAAATCTCACGCCACTATTATCACCTACGGCATGGGCATTACCCAACATAATAAGGGCACCGCTAACGTCCGTCTGATAGCCGACCTGCTGTTGATGCGCGGCAATATCGGTAAGCCGGGTGCCGGAATCTGCCCGCTGCGCGGACACTCCAACGTGCAGGGTAACCGCACCGTCGGCATCACGGAAAAGCCGAGCCCCCAGTTTCTGGCCAACCTGCAGCGGGTGTTTGGTTTTACGCCGCCGCAGGAGCATGGCCATGATGCGGTAAAAGCGCTGCAGGCGATGATCGAGGGTAAATCGAAAGCGCTTCTCTGCCTGGGTGGTAACTTCGCGGTGGCTATGCCGGATAGCGAACGGGCTTTTCCGGCGATGCGGGGGCTGGATTTGAGCGTGCATATTGGCACCAAGCTCAATCGTTCGCATCTTCTGGTGGCGAAAGAGACCATCATCCTGCCGTGTCTTGGGCGAACCGAACTCGATCTGCAGGAGACGGGACGGCAGTCGATCACCGTCGAAGATTCGATGTCGATGGTGCATGCATCGTCGGGCAAACTGAAACCCGGTTCACCTGAACTGCGCTCGGAACCGGCGATTGTTGCCGGGATGTCCATGGCGACGCTGACGGAGAGCAAAATTGACTGGCTGGCGCTGGTCGCCGACTACGATCGGATCCGCGATCTGATTGAGCAGACCATCCCCGGCTTTAACCACTACAATCAGCGCATTCGCCATCCCGGCGGTTTTCGCATGCCGCTGCCGCCGACGGAGCGTATCTGGCCCACGCCGACCGGCAAAGCGATGTTCTCCGTTTTCGACGGGGTGCACGAAAACCAGCAGGTAGAAGGGCATGAGGTGATGCGCCTGGTGACGCTGCGCAGCCACGATCAATACAACACCACCATCTATGCCATGGACGATCGCTATCGCGGCGTGTTTGGCCGTCGCGACGTGCTCTTTATGAACGAACAGGATATGGCTGATCTGGGATTTGAACACGGCGACCGGGTGGATATCCGCTCCGCGCTGCCGGGTCACCATCAGCGGCTGGAAGATATCACGCTGGTTGCCTACAACATCGCCCCGGGCACCGTTGCGGCCTACTACCCTGAAGCTAACGTTCTGGTTCCTCTGGATTACCTTGATAAAGAGAGTGGAACGCCATCGTATAAATCGGCGCCCGTGCGCTTAACCTTGCGCTCGAAAGAGATTCGCGCGCTGACAGCGCTTCGCTAACCCCTTTTGCCCACGGCGATCGTCGCGTCGTGGGCAAAATCGCTACCTCTGCGCCAGAATGAGCTTAACCCCTAGCCCGACGAAACCGGCGGCAAAGCAGGCTCTCAGCCCCTGTAAAACCCCCGGACGCGTCAGCACGTATCCGCGCATCGCTGCAGAAAAGGCGCCGTAGAGCAGAAAAATCAGCAGCGTCATCAGCATAAACACAGTGCTCAGGATCAGCATTTCGCCGATCGGCGACCTCGAGTTGCGCTGGATAAACTGCGGTAGAAAGGCGAGAAAGAAGAGCGGCAGTTTGGGGTTGAGCAAATTGATCAGGATCGCGTGGCTGATGACCTGACGCGAGTTGCGTTGCTCGATGCCTGTCACGCTCAGGCTCCCGCGCTGGGTCAGGGTGGCCCACGCCAGATACAGCAGCCAGGCAACGCCGGCGAACTTCACCAGCTCGAATGCGCCTGGCGTACTGTGGAGGATGGCCGCCAGCCCGGTTATCGCCGCCAGCATATGTGGAATAATGCCCAGCGTGCAGCCGACGGCCGCGGCAAAACTCATGCGTCTGCCCGCCGTCAGGCCGGTGGCAATGGTGTAAAGCGTCCCGGTACCGGGAGCGATGACCACAATAAGCGACGTTAAGAGAAACTCAGGGCTGATAAATGCCATGATGTCTTCCTGTGGGAGAGAATCGAGGCCCTGAGTATTTCGCAAAGCGCCGCGCGGGTATTGAACAAAATTGCACAGTTTCAGCTAGCGGCTCGCCTGAACGATAGCCTGGTAGCTGCCCGGCGTGACGGCAAACTGTTTTTGAAATGCGCGGGTCAGGTGGCTTTGGTCGGCAAAACCGGCCATGAAGGCGGTATCGGCGAGGGAGTGACCCTCCATCAGCAGACGACGCGCCAGACGAACGCGGGACTGTATCAAATAGGCGTGTGGCGTGATGCCGGTCGCGCGCGCGAAGCCGCGGATCAGCTGAAAGCGGCTGAGACCGCAAAGCCTGGCAAGCGCCTCAAGAGAGATTTTCTCTTCGGGGGCATCATCGAGATATTGTCTGGCCAGCACGATGGCGGGGGAGCCGATTTTGCCCGGCCGCCTGGCGCAGAGATGAAATTGGCAAACCTGCATCAGGCAGAGCAGCAGCGCTTCTTCCACGGCGGCGTCATCCGGCGCGCTGGCAACGATCTCGCGAAACAGCCGCTGCATTTGCCCGCGCAGCATCGGGTCTTCGACTACCGGGCGCAGGAGGATCTCTTCAGCCTTCATCTCTCCCTGCAACTCGTCAACGACACGCTCAGGATCGAGATAGACCATCTGCCAGCTGCGCGGGCCATCCAGTGGAATACCATCGTGCATCTCGCCCGGATTAACCATAATGATATCACCGGCGGCGGCCTCAATTTTGCCCAGATGGCTCCACGAACGCTGCGCGCCCTGAGTGAAAATCCCGATACCGAACTGGTCATGGGAATGGCGCGGAAAGCGCTGATCCGTGGCTAACGATATGGCTTCCAGGCCTGGCATGGCCAGCCGGTGCTGCTGAACGTGATGAAGGCGGGTTTTCAACGGTTTCTCCTGCCGGTGCATCCCATGAGTGTAGCCTCAGGCACGCAGGACGAGCAACGGTCGACCGGCGCTTGAATTTCATCAACGCTGAACATAACATTTAACTAACATTTTGCCTGCTGCACCGGCAGCGGATTGCGCAAACAGTGGATGATAATGGATATTAAACAGCTTAAGTACCTGATTGCGCTCGACAGAACACGACATTTTGGCCAGGCCGCAGCGGCGTGCCACATTACTCAGCCTACGTTATCAATGCGTATTCGCAATCTCGAAGAAGAGCTCAATTTAACCCTTATCCAGCGCGGACAGCGCTTTGAAGGATTTACCCCGGAGGGCGAGCGTATTCTGGCCTGGGCGCGAGCGCTGCTGGCGGCGCATGACGGATTAGAAGCCGAGGCGGCTATCTGTCGGGGGCAGATGGTCGGCCAGCTAAGGGTGGGGATGGTGCCTTTAGCCAGCCTTAATCCGATGCAGTTGATAAAACCGCTGGCGGAGAACTATCCGGAGCTGCAGTTCAGCCTGCTGTCCATGACGTCGGAACAGATTATCGACGGCGTCAGCCGCAACCAGCTGGATTTAGGGATCTGCTACCTGCACCACGTCGATAGCCAGCTGTTCAACGTGCTCTGGCTGCCGCATACGCGTATGGGGCTGCTGCATGATAAACGTCATTATCAATTTACCGATGCGACGCCGGAGTGGGAGACGCTGGCCGCGCTGCCGCTGGGCTTTCTGACCAAGGGCATGTACTACCGAGAATCGATTGAAATGAGCTTTAAGGCCAAGGGACTGGCGCCAAAATACGTTTTTGAAAGCGATTCCACGTTTCAGATCATCCAGGCGGTGCAGGCCGGGATCTGCTGCGCGATTATGCCGCTGAATAACGGACTGGAAGCGTTAAGCGATAACCTGGAAATCAGGCCGATTGCCGAAACGGAGGTCGACTCGATGCTGGCGCTGATCATGCGCAACAAAGAGCCGGTGTCATCGCTGGCGGAAAAATGCTTTGCCGATGCCCAGGCGATTTTTAGCGAACGCCAGCAGGATGAAGGCGCTTAGCCTGCCATCTGCCTCTGGATAAATTCAAGCCAGACGCGCATTCTGGCGGGCATAAAATGGCGCTCCCGATAGAGGGCTGAAAGCTGTAACGGCGCCGGCGGTAACTCAAGCGTGACTTCCTGTAGCTCCCCGCGATTGATAAACGGGCGGCAGGGTTGTTCCCCCAGAATAGCGAATCCGACGCCGGCAAGAGCGGCATGCAGCGCCATTTCGCCGCTGTTGACGCGATAGTGTCCGCTGACGTTAACCTTTTTAAAGCTCCCGTCCGCCGCGACAAACTGCCAGGCTTGCCCCGCGAGGGCGCTGACGGTGGTGATACAGGGTAGCGAGGTTAATTGCTCGCTGTCTGTCGGCATACCCGTTCTGGCTATCAGCTGCGGGGAAGCGACCACGCAGCAGGGAAAAGAAAAGAGCGGGCGCGCAATAACGCTGATGTCTTCCATTTTGCCGCGAGTGATGATCACCGCAATATCCACATCCTCTTTTAACACCTCCGTTCCCGCCAGATTAGTCGCACAGCTCACGGTTATTTTTGGGTAGCGCAGGGCAAATTGCGCCATTAGCGGCGCAAACAGCGAGGGGCCAATTTCGTTAGGGAGACACAGGCGTAGGAGCCCTTCGGGTTCTGCCTGCTGTTGCGTTAGCTCAGCTTCCGTAGCGGCTAGCTGCTCCAGCACGGGTCGCATACTGGCGAGCAGCGTCTGACCGGCAGAGGTCAGCTTCATATGTCGGGTACTGCGCTGTATCAAGCGCAGCTGAAGGCTCTGCTCAAGCTGGGATATCTGTCGGCTCACGTTCGATGAGGGCATCTGCAGCGCTTTTGCGCCGGCGCTAAACGAGCCATTTTCCGCCACGGTGACGAAGACCCGCAGCGCGTTGAGATCCAATCTTTTCACTCTCGATTATCCCAATTTTGATAACTAACAACCCCATTTTTACCGTCTTATGTCCGGTTTTACCAGACGCTAGACTCCCCGTATTACACAGTCAGGAGTGTTACATGCCCGGATATCTGGTACGAATAACGTTGATCATGGCTTTTGTTCAATTTATCAACGCGCTCGAATATATGATTTTTAATCCCTTATTTGCCTGGATGGCGCCGACGTTTCAGGTGCCGGTAAGCCAGGCGGGTTACGTCACCGGCATTTATACGCTGGCTTCCGTCATTGCGGGGGTCAGCGTCTGGCGATGGGTCGGTAACGTTAAACCCCGGCGCTTTTTGCTCTGCAACATGGCCCCGCTGGGGGGGTTAACAATAATGACGCTGACCACCACCAGTTTTAGCGGATTGTTGTTTTGGCGTTTTCTCGCCGGTCTGGTCGGCGGAACAACGATGGGGGTGGGCAGCAGTTTGCTGGTCAACATTATGCCAGCACACCTGCGTCCTCGGGCGTTGGCCTCAACGATTGCCGCATTCTCGCTGGTCAGCATCGTCGGCATGCCGACGATGTTATTTCTCAGTGAAAAAATCGGCTGGCAGATAGCCCCCGCGACGATCGGCGGACTCTGCCTGATTGCGTTGCCACTGATAAAACTCGCGCTGCCGGAACAGCCCGTTGCGGCGAACCGTCAGGCAGATTTGCGCTGGTCTTCATTGGTGCTGTTTTACGCCTCCGGCAACGCCCTCGCGCAGTTCAGTGCGATGTTAATCATTCCGCTGCTGGTTCCGTTACTGACGGCGAAAATGGGGGTCAGCGGCGATCAATTACCGTGGATCTTTTTCGCTGGCGGACTGGCGGGGCTGTGCGCCACTAAACTTACCGGCAAGCTATGCCAGCATTACAGCGGCTACTGCATCAGCCTGCTGGCCAGTCTGCTGTTTATACTGAGCCTGAGCATCGCTTTTACCTTCAACCACGGCGGCGGGCTGTTTATGGTGTTGTTTCTGGCGGCCGCCTACTGTCGCCTGGTGGCCTCATCGGCAGTGGCGATGCGTTTTCCAGAGGATGGCGCCAGGGCGGGGTTTACCCTTTTACAGAATACCCTGATGTCATTAAGTACGGCGGCGGCTTTTCTGCTTTCGTCAAGGTTGTTATCGGTTGCCGGGAACGGCGTGCGGGCGATGAATGGGATATTGCTGCTCTGCGCCCTGAGCGCATTGCCGCTGCCGTGGCTACTACGGGTTCAGGAGAAAAAATTAGCCGCGCGCGCCGCCGGTTAAACCGGCGGCGGCAGTCATCAAATATTCTCCAGGCTAATCCCTCGGGTTTTTGGTCCAAAGATGCCTACTGAAAGCATCACCATCAGCATGCTGGCGACGATAAAGCTAATTACCCCGGGTGTACCGGCGTATTGCAGAATAATGCCGATCAAAATGCTGGTGATCGCCGTGGACAGGCGGCTAAAGGAGTAGCAAAAGCCGACCGCCCGCGCGCGAATATGGGTCGGGAAAACTTCGGCCTGGTAGGCGTGATAGCTAATGGTCAGCCAGGCGTTTGACCAGGTGATCATAAACCCGCAGATCACCAGCAGCACCGGACTGTTCTGAAGCGCAAACAGGGTACCAAATACCACCGTCATCAGCGCGGAAAACACAATTTGCCATTTGTTTTCAAAACGATGGACGAAGCGGGTACAAAACAGGCAGCCAATCGGATAGGCGAGGGTAATAAAAAACGCATACAGCAGGCTGTGGGTGATGCTCGCTCCCTGGCCGGAAAGCAGGGCCGGTAGCCAATTGCCGAAGCCAAAGAAGCCGATGGCCTGGAAGAAGTTCATCACCATCAGCATAATCGTGCGTTTGCGGTACTGCGGCGCCCAGATCGCTTTAAAACTTCCCAGCCTGCGCGGATGCTCCTGCGTCTGCACCTGATGGCGCGGCGAGGGAGAAACGCCGCAGCGCTGTTCCATTTCGCACATGACCTTATGGGCCTCATCATGGCGGCCCTTTTCCTCCAGCCAGCGCGCCGATTCCGGCAGCTTCTTGCGGATGACCCAGATGATCAATGAGCAGAGCGCGCCGAAGATAATCACCCAGCGCCAGCCGGTCAGGCCGAAAAGGGTAATCGGCACCAGCATCCACGACATCAGCGCCACGGCGGGAACCGATAAAAACTGAATAAAGAAGGCGAAAGCGAAGGCTTTATTGCGCAGATGCGTCGGCACCCATTCGCTTAAGTAAGTGTCGATGGTCACCAGCTCAATACCGAGACCGATGCCCACCAGAAAGCGGCAGAAGATAACCCCTTCAGCGCTGCTTTGCAGGGCCATCATCAGGGAAAACACGCCGTACCAGGCGAGGGCGAACATAAACGTCAGGCGGCGGCCCAGTTTGTCCGCCAGCGGCGCAAGCAGGCTGGCGCCGATAAACAGCCCCATAAAGGTAGACGAGGCGAAGGCGGCCTGGTCTGAAATCCCGAAAATACCCTGTTCGCCGGTATGGAAAATATTCTCTGCCAGCAGCCCGGTACTGATATAACCGGTCTGAAAAAGATCGTAGAGCTCGAAGAAACCGCCCAGCGCCAGAAGGGTGATAAAAGACCACAGGCCAACGGAGGCGGGCAGCGCATCAATGCGAGCGGTCAGGCTGGAGTGGGAGCGTCCCGGAGAGGCGAACGCGGCGTCGCCCAGGACCTGGGTGGTAGACATATTATTATTTTCCTTAGATGAAATGTTTGCCTGCTAATGTTATTTGATTGTTAATGGTTTTAAATTTTTAATCGCATCGGTGAAAAGGCATTTGCAGAATAAAATAATGTGAATAAGGTTTGGTTGGCGTTGTATGCTGGTTTCTGCGTTTGACCCGCCCAAAGGTTGAAGGAATTCACCATCATGCCGCTAAGTTTTGACCAGAATTTCATTTAGGAAAACGAGAGATTGTTGCGCTGAGGTTATTCATCTACATTCATAGCGAGTACTCCCTCTCAGGAAAAAAATCATGTCCAGAAAGCAAGTTTTGCAAGCGGCGCTGGCGGCGGCGCTTTCGCTGACCATGATGGCGACGCCTGTTTTCGCCAACCCCGGTAACGGCAACGGCGGCGGTAACCATGGGAATAACGGTAACAACGGCAATAGCGGTAAAAACAACGTTGATAAGGGCAACAAGGGTCATAAAGAAGGAAACCCGGGGCAGAGAAAAAATTACGGCAAACCCGATCATGTCTCTGCCGATATCAGCTTCTCCAGAGCGCGTTCGCTGGCGGTAAACTACGGTTTAACCGGCTATCAGTCGCTGCCGCCGGGGATAGCAAAAAACCTGGCTCGCGGAAAACCTCTGCCGCCGGGGATTGCCAAAAAAGCGGTTCCGGCATCGATGCTTAACGAACTGCCGTACTATCCTGGCTATGAATGGCGCGTGGTGGGCCAGGATTTGGTGCTAATCGCGCTGAGTACGGCGATCGTGACGTCGATAATTAATGGCGTCTTTGATTAGTCAATTAACCCCGGTTCGCGCCGGGGTTAAGGTTATCGTGGCGGGAGTTGCGCATTAAGGTCATTCTAAACAAATCGTCACTAAAGCGAGATTTTAACTTTACTCGAATAATTGAATGACTATAATGAGCACAAATTCACACAGGAGAAATATGTTGGACAGTCACCCTTACTTAAACATCAAGGCAAGCTGACGCTATTTTTTCTGCGCTGCTTGCCAACCGGCGGGCAGCAATCTCCTCATCCAGACGATTGCATCCCATAAAAATAACGCAGCATGGCTGCGAGGATAATCGTCATGTTCATGTTTAAAAATACATTATTCCCTCCACCGTCAACACGACGTTAATCGCCTTCCGGGCGACAATTTGTCGTGTGCTTAATAAAGCACATAGTTAATTCTTCCAGCAAAAATGGAGGAAACTATGTTGATGTTTCCTTATATCGCAAATTTACTCGCCGCGATGCTGTTGGGCGCGCTGATTGGCGCTGAAAGACAGTGGCGTCAGCGTATGGCCGGCCTGCGCACCAACTCGCTGGTCGCCACCGGCGCGGCGGTTTTTATTCTGAGCTCCATTTCAACATCGCCGGACAGCCCCGGACGTATTGCCGCGCAGGTGGTATCCGGAATTGGTTTTCTCGGCGCCGGCGTCATCATGCGTGAAGGCATGAACGTGCGCGGCCTGAATACCGCCGCAACCCTGTGGTGCTCTGCGGCGATTGGTGTACTGTGCGGTTTAGGCCAGTTCTGGCAAGCAGCGGCGGCAACGCTGATAATCCTCTGCGCCAATATTCTACTGCGCGAAGCGGCGCAGAGAATTAATCAGATCCCCGGCGCGACAGAAGAAGAGAAATGCTACGTTCTGAATATTGTCTGTCAAAGCGAATATGAAAATGCGATTCGTCAGCTATTGCTTAATATCAGTAAAGAGATGACGCTCAGCCTTCAGGGACTGGTGTCGACAGCAGCAAAAGAACAAGGGCATAAAGAAATCCGCATCGAACTGGTGGGAAATACCGACTGTCGAAAAGCGCGAGATCTCATTATGACAAGAATTGGCGGGGACGAAAACATTACGTCAGTCCGCTGGTGCGTCGAGGGGAGTTAACCTCGTGACTATTTCACTCTGACAATCATTTGTCTAAGGAGGGAATGATGGATATTCCCAGGCGATTAAAGTAATAAGCGTTTAATAACGTAAAAATGAATTATGCATAAGTCATTTATGCAGGGATAACGACGTCTTAAATTTGAGGATTAATCATGACTGACATGAAAATAGAAAACCGGAAAATAAACCGGTCTGCGTCAGAAAATGATAAGCAGCATAAAAAAAGCTTCGCCATTGAAACCGAGGCATTTAACAGCCCGGATCATACGCTGGCGCGGTTAAACAGCAGTCGCCACGGGCTCACCACCGAAGATGCCCTTGAACGACTGGATGAATACGGCCGCAATGAAGTGGCGCATGAGCAGGCGCCGCCGGCGTTGATCCAGCTTTTGCAGGCATTCAATAACCCGTTTATCTATGTCCTGATGGCGCTGGCCGCCGTCAGCTTCGTGACCGATTACTGGCTACCGCTGCGTAACGGCGAAGAGACCGATCTGACCGGGATCATCATTATCGTCACGATGGTTAGCCTGAGCGGGTTATTGCGTTTCTGGCAGGAGTTTCGCACCAACAAAGCGGCGCAGGCGCTGAAATCCATGGTCCGCACCACGGCGACGGTGCTGCGTCGCGGTCCCGGGAATATGGGGCCGGTGCAGGAAGAAATTGCCATTGAGGAGCTGGTGCCCGGGGATATCATCTTCCTGGCGGCGGGGGATCTGGTTCCGGCAGACGTCCGCCTACTGGAATCCCGGGACCTGTTTGTCAGCCAGTCGATACTCAGCGGCGAGTCGCTGCCGGTTGAAAAGTATGACGTTCTGGCCAGCGTTTCCGGTAAAGGATGCGACAGGCTTCCCGAGCCGAACAAAGATAAAAGCCTGCTGGAGATGGGCAATATCTGTCTGATGGGCACTAACGTGACCAGCGGCAGGGCGCAGGCGGTGGTGGTGGCCACCGGAAACCGTACCTGGTTTGGTTCGCTGGCGAAATCCATCGTCGGCACGCGTACCCAGACGGCGTTCGACCGCGGGGTAAACAGCGTCAGCTGGCTGCTGATCCGCTTTATGCTGGTGATGGTACCGATTGTGCTGCTGATTAACGGCTTCAGCAAAGGTGATTGGGTTGAGGCCTCGCTGTTTGCCCTGGCGGTAGCGGTTGGCCTGACGCCGGAAATGCTGCCGATGATCGTCAGCTCCAACCTGGCGAAAGGCGCTATCGCCATGTCGCGGCGCAAAGTGATCGTCAAGCGGCTGAACGCCATCCAGAACTTTGGCGCTATGGACGTGCTGTGTACCGATAAAACCGGTACGTTAACTCAGGACAATATCATCCTTGAGCATCACCTTGATGTCAGCGGTCATGAGAGCGACCGGGTGCTGACGCTGGCCTGGCTTAACAGTAGCAGCCAGAGCGGGGCGCGCAACCTGATGGACCGGGCGGTGCTGCGCTTTGGCGAGGGGCGGATTGCGCCAGCGACCAAAGAGCGTTTTGTCAAACTTGATGAACTGCCGTTTGATTTTGTCCGCCGTCGGGTCTCGGTGTCGGTGGAAGATGTCCGCCACGGTGACAAAAGCCTGATCTGCAAAGGCGCGGTCGAAGAGATGCTGATGGTCGCCACGCATCTTCGTGAAGGCGATAACGTTGTGGCGCTGGATGAAACCCGACGCGATCTGCTGTTAGCCAAAACGAAGGACTATAACGCCCAGGGCTTCCGCGTGCTACTGGTCGCAACCCGCAAGCTGGATGACTCCGCGCTGACCACGCCGCTATGCACCGCCGATGAGCAGGGATTGACGGTTGAAGGGATGCTGACTTTCCTCGATCCGCCGAAAGAGAGCGCGGGAAAAGCCATTACCGCGCTGCGCGATAACGGCGTGGCGGTGAAAGTGCTGACCGGCGATAACCCGGTGGTTACGGCGCGTATTTGCCTGGAAGTGGGCATCGATGCCCACGGTATTCTGACCGGCGCCCAGATTGAAGCGATGACGGATCGCGACCTGGAGCGAGAAGTGGAAACGCGCTCGGTATTCGCGAAGCTGACGCCGCTGCAGAAGTCGCGCATCCTGAAAACGCTGCAGAAAAACGGCCACACCGTCGGCTTTCTCGGCGACGGCATCAACGATGCGCCAGCCCTGCGCGATGCGGACGTCGGCATTTCGGTTGACAGCGCGGCGGATATCGCCAAAGAGGCATCGGATATCATCCTGCTGGAAAAGGATCTGATGGTGCTGGAAGAAGGGGTGATCAAAGGACGTGAGACGTTCGGCAATATCATTAAGTACCTGAATATGACTGCCAGTTCTAACTTCGGCAACGTCTTCTCGGTACTGGTGGCCAGCGCGTTTATTCCGTTCCTGCCGATGCTGGCGATTCATCTGCTGATTCAGAACCTGATGTACGATCTCTCCCAGCTCTCGCTGCCGTGGGACAAAATGGACAAAGAGTTTCTGCGCAAGCCGCGCAAGTGGGATGCGAAGAATATCGGCCGTTTTATGCTGTGGATTGGCCCAACCTCGTCCATTTTTGATATCACCACCTTCGCGCTGATGTGGTACGTGTTTGCAGCAAATCACGTCGAAGCCCAGGCGCTGTTCCAGTCCGGGTGGTTTATTGAAGGACTGCTGTCGCAAACGCTGGTGGTGCATATGCTGAGAACGCAGAAAATTCCGTTTATCCAGAGCCGGGCGACCTTGCCGGTGCTGCTCACCACCGCGGTGATTATGGCTATCGGGATCTACATTCCGTTCTCGCCGCTGGGAGCGATGGTCGGACTGGAGCCCCTACCGCTGAGCTACTTCCCATGGCTGGTCGCGACGCTGCTCAGCTATTGCCTGGTAGCGCAGGGCATGAAGCGTTTCTATATCAAACGTTTCGGTCAGTGGTTCTGATGATAAGGAGGCGCAGAGATGAATCGTTCTCCGGATACCATCATCGCGCTGATATTTTTCCTGATGGGTTTGCTGGTGCTGCTGTTAGCAATCTGGCAAATCCTGTTCTGAAAGGGGGCGCGATGCGCAGAGGATCGCTGGATAAAGTCTTTATTCAGGTGGCGATTATTGCGGCCATCATTATTCTGCTGACAATCTGGATTAGATAAGAGGATCCCGGGCCAGTGGCCCGGGATGTGCATTTCTGCCGGTAAAGATGTTACAGATCGAAGCGGTCGAGGTTCATCACTTTGGTCCATGCGGCGACAAAGTCACTAACGAACTTTTGCCGCGCATCGCTGCAGGCATACACTTCTGCCAGCGCACGCAGGACGGAGTTAGATCCAAAGACCAGGTCAACGCGGGTCGCGGTGTATTTCTCTTCGCCGCTCTTACGGTCGCGACCGATAAACATCTCAGCGTGCTCATCAGCGGCTTTCCAGACGGTGCCCATATCGAGCAGATTGACGAAGAAATCATTGCTCAATACGCCCACGCGGTCGGTAAACACGCCGTGACGGCTGCCGTCGAAGTTAGCGCCCAGCACGCGCAGGCCACCCACCAGTACCGTCATTTCCGGCGCCGTCAGCGTTAACTGCTGCGCCTTATCAATCAGCAGCGTTTCGGTGGAAATGCCGCCGCCAATGCGGCGATAGTTGCGGAAACCATCGGCCAGCGGCTGCAGCAGATCCATCGCTTCGACATCGGTCTGATCCTGGCGCGCATCGACGCGGCCAGGAGCAAAGGGGACGCTAACCTGAACGCCCGCCGCAGCGGCAGCCTGCTCAATGCCCACTACGCCAGCCAGAACGATGATATCGGCCAGCGAAGCTTTACCGGACGCCTGCTGAATCGCCTGCAGGGTCGGCAGCACGCGGGTTGCGATAGCGTTCACCGGCCAGGCATTCTGCGGTTCCAGCGCCAGACGTGCGCCGTTGGCGCCGCCGCGTTTATCGCCACCGCGGAAGGTGGAAGCCGACGCCCAGGCCACGGAAACCAGCTCGCTGACCGACAGACCAGCATCGGCAATAGCGGTTTTCAGCGCGGCGATGTCTTCTGCGCCCGGGTTGTGGATCGCTGCCGGTAACGGGTCTTGCCAGATCAAATCTTCTTTCGGTACTTCCGGACCCATATAGCGGGATTTCGGCCCCATATCGCGATGGATCAGTTTAAACCACGCGCGGGCGAAAGCCTCGTTAAAGGCCTGCGGATCGTTAAGGAAGCGACGGCAAATTTTATCGAATTCCGGGTCAAAGCGCAGCGTCAGGTCAGTCACCAGCATGGTCGGCTTACGTTTTATCTCTGGATTAAAAGGATCAGGGATAATTTCGGGGCCGTCTTTCGCTTCGAACTGAATCGCGCCTGCCGGGCTACGGGTTTGTACCCATTCATATTTGTACAGGTTTTCTAAGAAGTAGTTGCTCCACTGAGTCGGCGTTTGCGTCCAGACAACCTCAAGACCAGAGGTGATGGCATCCGCGCCTGCGCCGCTATTGTAGCTGTTCGCCCAACCGAGACCCTGCGCTTCAATCGGCGCCGCTTCCGGCTCTGCGCCTACGTGGGTGGTCACCGCAGCACCGTGCGTTTTACCCAGCGTATGGCCACCGGCGATCAGCGCGACGATCTCTTCATCATTCATCGCCATATTACCGAAGGTAGCGCGAATCGCTGCGGCTGCGGAGAGCGGGTCGCCGCTGGCGTTGGGGCCTTCCGGGTTAACGTAAATCAGACCCATTTCAGTGGCGCCAATGGCCTGCTGATTCAGGCTTTCCGGATGGCGGTGAGCCAGCCATTCGGTTTCATTACCCCAGTCAACATCCAGATCCGGTTCCCAAACGTCTTCGCGGCCGGCCCCGAAGCCAAAAGTACGGAAGCCGGAATTTTCCAGCGCCACGTTGCCCGCCAGCATATAGAGGTCGGCCCAGGAGATTTTCTGACCGTATTTCTGTTTTATCGGCCACAGCAGGCGACGGGCCTTATCGAGGCTGACGTTATCCGGCCAGGAGTTGAGCGGAGCGAAACGCTGCTGACCGCGTCCGGCGCCGCCGCGACCGTCAACGGTGCGGTAGGTACCGGCGCCGTGCCATGCCATACGAATAAACAGCCCGATATAGCTGCCCCAGTCCGCTGGCCACCACTCCTGCGAGTCATTGAGCAGGGCATGCAGGTCGGCTTTCAGCGCTGAATAGTCGAGCTTTTTAAACTCTTCCCGATAGTTAAAGTTCCCCCCCAGCGGGTTAGAGCGATTGGAGTGCTGGTTCAGCAAATCGACGCGTAGCTGATTGGGCCACCAGTCGCGGTTGCCGGTACCACCGCCCGCGCTCTGCGTTGGCGTTGGCGTTTCGGCGTGAAAAGGGCATTTCCCTGCGGATGGGGTGTTCGATGGATCGTTTGACGTGCTCATATCAGGCTCCGTTTGCTTTTGTGAATGCCATTACGATATACACTGCTTCGAGTAAACGATATGTGAATAAAACTACGGATTTAATAGATAATTCCGTTCAATTGCTCTTGTAAAAACCGAACATATGTCATTGTTGAATGATTAGTTTTCGGTATTAACGCGAACACAATAATAGGAACCTCAGGGTAAAGGAATCGTTAAAACCGCTTCAGCGCCGGGGAAGACGCATTGTTTGCGTTACGACAATTTTCATGCGTAAAAAAGCTTAGCGCTGCCAGTATAAAGGCGTACCAAAAACGTCGACAAAATAGTCAATTACCGTCCGTACGTTTAGCGAAGGGTGGCGAGCGTGAGGATAAATCGCCGACACTGGCGAAGGCGTGCTGCTAATCGCGGCGGTGAAATGAGGCATCAAATGAATCAGTCTTCCCGCGCCAATGGCTTCGTTGACCATCCAGTCGGGAAAAAGTACTACCCCCATGCCGCCCAGCGCGGCGGTCAGCAACGCATCGGCGTTATTGGATGCCAGCTGCGGGGTTTGCGGATAGTGAACCCATTCGCCTTCCGCGAGGCGAAATAACCAGCGGTTAGGCCCGTTTGAACCGCTGTACACCAGCGTACTGTGCTGGCGAAGATCTTCCGGCCGCTGCGGAACACCGCGACGCTGCAGATAGCGCGGGGCGGCAACCAGATAGTGATGCTGCATCCCCAGCACTCTGGCATGAACGCTGGAGTCGGGCAGGCTACCGATGCGGAAAATAACATCGGTCGCCTCCCGATGCGGATCGATAAAATCATCGGTCAGCGCCAGCTCAATTTGCATTTGTGGATAACGTTCGCTCAGACCCGGTAGCCATGGCGCAATATGGCGCTGGCCAAAGTAGACCGGGGCGTTGATTCGCACCAGCCCCCCAGGCTCAAGGCTCCGATCCTGCAGGTCGCGTCTGGCGGCGCTGAACTGTTCGCTGATGCCTCTGGCATGTTCGGCAAAAAGACGTCCGGCTTCGGTGGGCACCACTGCGCGGGTATTACGATAAAACAGCTGTTGGCCGAGGGAGTCTTCAAGCTGATGAATGACGCGCGACACCATGGACGGGGAAACGCCTTCCCGTCGCGCCACCACGGAAAAGCTCTGGCTGTCGTACACGGCGATGAACAGCTGTAGCGCCCGAAAATTCACATTACCCGCATCGCTCATTTATGCAATATCCGCAAAAGTGTTTCCCTGATTGTACCGTTTTTCACACTACTTCGCTGTTTTATGCTCTGCCGCCTGATTAATAAGCGGAATTTAATGATGCAGTTATTACTGATTTTTCTGGTGATTGCCGGCGGCATGGGTCTGTCCGTCGAAGCCGGGCTACTGGGACCGCTGGCCGGTCAGGTAGGGGATTTATGGGCGACGTTCAGTATATTTGGCGTCGGGAGCGCCCTCACGTTTTTGCTGATGCTGCTGTTTGGCCCGCGCCAGAGCCCCTCATTTTTCTCTTTACCCGGCTGGCAGCTCACCGGAGGCGTGCTGGGACCCATTTACGTCGTCATTTTAACCGTTGCCGTACCGGTGATCGGTATCGCTATGACCATGATCGGCATTCTTGCCGGCCAGGTCTGTAAAAGCCTGCTGATCGACCATTACGGTCTGTTCGGTTCGCCAAAACGTAAAATCGATGGGCGGCGGCTTATTGCTCTGCTGTTAATCGTTGTCGCCCTGGTTCTGATTGCCACAAGCTGAGGTTGTAAAATGAGTAGCATAATGATTTTGTTGGCGCTGGTCGGCGGCGCGATGCTGAGTATGCAGGCGGCGATCAACGGCCGTTTAGGTAGTCAGGTTGGCGTGTTTCGTAGCGCATTTCTCACCTTTGCCGTGGGAGGATTGATCACCGCGCTGCTGATTTTGTATTTTGAGCCTCACCAGACGATGACGCTGCTCGATGTGCCGAAATGGCAGCTGCTGGGGGCGTTTTGCGGTGTACCCTATATCGTGATTATGGTGCTGGCGGTTCAGCGTATCGGCACCGCGACGGCCACGGTAGCGGTGATTTTTGGCCAACTGGCCATGAGCCTGCTGATTGATAATTTCGGCTGGCTGGGAAATGACGCCATCGCTTTCTCCCCGGGCAGGCTGGGGGCGATCGTCTGTCTGGGGCTGGCGTTGTTCTTTATTTATCGCTCCAGTTCAGTGGCCGCAGCGGAAGATAAGCAGTAGAGAGACATCTGTTTTGCCCGGTAGCGATACGCTACCGGGCGCCCCCTGTCAGCCAGACGTCGGCCGTTATCAGCTGCGAATACATTTTCGCTTCGGGCATCATCGACAGTAGACCGGCCATCAGCATTTCTCCTGCCTCATGAAGCGCGCTAAGCGGCATTTCCGGCAGACTTTCAAGAATAAACCACATCCGCGGACTCTCTACGCTCAGGCGAGTGCGTACTCCCTGTCGCCAGTTCCAGCGTCGGCAGGTCACCCCTGCGTCATCGCACCAGACCACTTCACCCGCGTCGGGGTTTTCGAAGACGATCTTTCCCTCTTTGACGGTATCGAACGGCTCGCTGCCGTCGGCAATTCTCAGTTGCGGGACGCCAACGTAAGCCGCCAGGTTTTCCCCACCGACCGGCACGGCGTAGCGCAGGCTCACCGCATTATAGAGATCGACGATCGGATCGAGCGCTGCCATTTCGCCATCGCGCAGCACCCGCCTGCGCAAGGCTTCCGCCGAGCAGGGCGTGCGCTTAGGCTTTGCGCCAAAGGCGCGGAATACCTCGTTCCAGGCCTGCAAATGGGCTTCCGCCCACTGCGGCTCACCGGCGATAACCGCACGGCAGGCGGAATGGAGCGCTTCTGCACCAACCTGCGGCGCGCGTACGGGAGCAGAGATAACATCAATGCTCAGGGCGCGAAAGCCGGGAGCCAGCGCCGACACCTGTGGGCTGATTGACGGTAATACGTTATTCATTGGATAATCCTTTAACGACTATTTTAAAGCATGATATCGACCGATGACCAAAAAAGTCAATATAACGACCGGGGCGGGTGCTGATGCCGCCAGCATCAATGAAGCCGTTGCGGCGCGCATTAAGCGCTATCGGGCGGAAAAGAAGATCTCCCTCGATGAACTATCAAGGCGCGCGGGCGTCAGCAAAGGGATGCTGGTAGACATTGAAGCCTGCCGGGCTAACCCGAGCATTGCGCTGTTATGCCGTCTGGCGTCAGCCATGGGCGTTGCGGTGGCCGATTTCGTCAATGTTGCCTCCGCGCCGCCGGTAAAGGCGATCGCCGCAGGCGATATCCCCACGCTGTGGCAGGGTGAACAGGGCGGCCACGCGCGACTGCTGGCCGGAACCAGCGGTCCAGATATGGTGGAACTCTGGCAGTGGAGTCTTTATCCGGGCGAAATTTTTACTTCTCCGGGCCACGGAGAAGGGACCACGGAGCTGCTTTTTGTGACCGAGGGCGCCCTGACATTAACGGTGAACGACAGCCTCTATTTGATTCCCGCCGGTGATTCAGCCGTCGCACGTACCGACGCTCCGCATAGCTACGCTAACGCCGGCGAAACGGTGACGCGATTCACCATGACGGTCAGTGAAAAAGCGCGCTAGCCATTCGCCTCCGTCGATCTTACGATGGAGGTTATTTCAGTGACAGTGTCACTTTAAATCTCTAACATGCTGATACATTTCTGCCAAATCATTAGCAACCTTTCGGTAGGGCTCCCGCTGCGATAACGCTATTCTTCCCCGCTTTTCCTTTTTCAGGCCCTTTGTAACCCAGGTAAATGCCCGCTAATGTCCCTTATGAGAGATGAAATTCGCGACCATTCAGCGGAAGAGATGCTATTTATCCGCCGTGCCGTCATTGCGTTTCTACTGGTGGTGGTCTGCTTTGCTGTCCTGATTGTTAACCTCTACCGCCTGCAGGTAGAGCAGCACGACTTTTATCAGACCCGTTCAAACCAGAACGACATTAAAATGCTGCCCATCGCGCCGAGCCGCGGGCTGATTTTCGACCGCAACGGCATCCCGCTGGTACAAAATATTACCCTCTACCGTTTGCAGGTGATCCCGAGCAAAATCGCCGATATGACGGCGCTGCTGCAGCAGCTGACGCCGATTGTTGATTTAACCCCGCAGGATATCGCCGACTTCCGCGACGATATGCACCACACCAGCCGCTACAAAGAGGTGACCTTAAAATCGGACCTGAGCGATGTTGAGGTGGCGCGTTTTGCCGTCAATGAGTTCCATTTTCCCGGCGTTACCGTAGAGAGCTACCAGCAGCGCGCTTATCCCTACGGCGCCGAGCTGGCGCACGTAGTTGGCTATGTCTCGAAGATCAACGACAGCGATTTGCAAAAGCTGGCCAAAGCCGGCGAAGAAGAGAACTACGCCGCCGACCATAATATCGGTAAGCAGGGCATCGAAGGCTACTATGAGAAAGCGCTGCACGGCACCACCGGTTATCAGGAAGTTGAGGTGGATAACCACGGGCGGGTGGTGCGTCTGCTAAAAGAGGTGCCGCCGGTGGCCGGGAAGAACATCTACCTGACGCTGGATTTGCATCTGCAGCAGTATATCGAGTCGGTGCTGAAGGGGCAGCGCGCGGCGGTGGTCGCCGTCGATCCGCGCGACGGCGGCGTGCTGGCGATGGTTTCCAGCCCCAGCTATGACCCGAATCCCTTTGTCAGAGGCATTGGCTACCAGGCCTATCGTTCGCTGCTCGAAAACCCCGACCGTCCGCTTATTAACCGTGTCACCCAGGGGCTCTATCCGCCCGCGTCGACGGTGAAGCCCTACATGGCGCTGTCAGCGCTATCGGCGGGGGTGATCACGCCAACCACCTCCTTCTTCGGCGCGCCGACGTGGACGCTGCCGGGAACCCAGCGCCGCTACCGCGACTGGCTGAAGAGCGGCCACGGCATGCTTAACGTCACCAAAGCGATCGAAGAGTCGGCGGATACGTTTTTCTATCAGGTGGCGTTTGAGATGGGGATCGACCGTATTCACGAGTGGCTGAGCAAGTTCGGTTACGGTCAGTCTACCGGTATCGATCTTAACGAAGAGTATGCCGGGGTGCTACCGAGCCGGGAGTGGAAACAGCGGGTGCATAAAAAACCGTGGTATCAGGGGGATACCATTTCCGTCGGCATCGGCCAGGGCTACTGGATTGCCACGCCGATCCAGATGGTTAAAGCGCTGACGACCCTGATAAATAACGGCAAAGTGCAAAATCCGCATCTGCTTTACTCCATGAAGCAGGGGAATAGGGTCGAGCGCTATCAGCCACCGCAGAATCTGCCGCAGATTGGCGATCCGCATTCGCCATACTGGGACGTAGTGCGCAACGGTATGTACGGCATGGCGAACCTGCCAAACGGCACCGGGTATAAGCTGTTCCATACCGCGCCGTACCAGATCGCGGCAAAATCGGGGACGTCCCAGGTCTTCAGCCTGAAGGAGAATCAGACCTACAACGCGAAGATGATCCCGGTGCGCCTGCGCGACCATATCTTCTACACCCTGTTTGCGCCGTATCAGCATCCGAAGGTGGCGATGGCGCTGATTCTGGAGAACGGCGGCGGCGATGGCGTAGTGGCAGGACCGACGGCACGCGCCATCCTCGACCATATCTTTGACCCGGCCAACGCGCCGGCTGAACAGGGTGCTGCGGCTGCGGTGCCGCAGGTGGAGAGCGCGGACGCGCAGTAGACGTTATTCGCCCGGAGCATAAGCGTTAGCGGATTGGTTATTTGCCGCCGCTGGCGCTTTTGCTCATAGTAGGGCTCTGTGTTGTTGTGAAAAAAGGCCCTCCGATGTCGTTAAGCCGAAATACGCTTCTTATTGTGCAGACCGGCACCCCGCCGGATGAAATCGCCTCCGACCACGGCGATCTTCCCTCCTGGTTTGGTCATTTACTGGCGCCGTGGCGCAATAAAATCAGCGTGGCGCGAGTGTTTGCCGGGGAGACGCTTCCCGCCCCGGATAACGCGACCGTCGCGGTGATTACCGGCTCATGGGATATGGTGACCGAACGCCTGCCGTGGAGCGAAATGACCGCGGCCTGGATCCGCGAGGCAATGGCAATAGAGATGCCGCTGTTTGGCGTCTGTTACGGGCATCAGCTGATGGCGCATGCGCTGGGCGGCGAGGTGGATTACCATCCTGCCGGGCGCGAGGCCGGAAGCAAAACTATTTCGCTGTCAGAAAGCGGGCGGGCGGATCGTCTTCTGACCGATCATCCGGCGCCGTTCAGCGCGCATCTGACTCATATGCAAACGGTCACCCGATTACCGCCGGGGGCGAAGGTGCTGGCCTCGTCGCAGCACGATCCGCACCAGATTGTGCGCTACGGCGCCCATGCCGTCTCCACCCAGTTCCACCCGGAAATCACGCCGGCGATTGCCCGCTCGCTGATCGCGTACCGTCAGGCGGCACTGCGCAACGAGGGTATTGACCCGGATAATCTGAGCCTTGAGGTTGAGGAAAGCCCGGTGGCCTCGGCGATTTTGACCCGCTTTGTTGCCGGCTATCTGCCGCCGGATCGGGAAACGGCGTAACGTTAGCGCTGGTTTTCCTCAAGCCAGGCCGCTGTTTCTCGCAGGATTTCATCTGAAAACGCCGAATCAGCGGTCATTCGCGCCAGAATCAACGCCCCGACCATGGCAGACCAGTTGCCAATCGCCGCACGACGGCTCTTTTCCGGGTTTTTCTCATTAATCGCTTCGCTGAGATAAGCTATCTGCTGCTGCAGTCGCGCGGTCATTTCATCGCGTGCGGATTCAGACTGGCGGATGGTCTCCGCCGCCAGCGCTGCCAGCGGGCAACCGCTGGCAAAATTATCCCGGTGCTCGGGTGAGAGATAACGTGCGATAAGCGATTCGACGTCGTTATCCGCCGCTTCGCTCTCTATCTTCAGTTCAGCAAGGGTTTGTGCGATCAGGTCATCCTTCGATTTAAAGTAGCCGTAAAATCCGCCGTGGGTCAGACCGGCTGATTTCATAATATCGGTGACCGTGACCGCGTCAAAACCGCGCTCACGAAACAACCGGCCGGCGGCGGTCAGGATTGTCTGCTTATTCTCTTCAACCTGTTTTCTGCTCACTCTCATGGCGCGTTCCTGCGATAAATTATTTATGATGACCATCATATAACAATATTTACAGCTTACCCAGCTCGTGCCATTATACATGACGATCATCATGTATAATTCAGGAGTGTCGTTATGAGTAGTCAATCAGCAGTACTGGTGACCGGGGCATCGACAGGTATTGGCGCAGTCTATGCCGAACGTTTTGCTCGCCGCGGTCATGACCTGGTGCTCGTTGCGCGTCATCTCGAGCGGCTGACGGCGCTGGCCGAGCGGCTGCGCGGTGAAACCGGCGTTCAGGTCGACATCCTGCAGGCCGACTTAACTCAGGATAGCGACATTACCGCCGTCGAGCAGCGACTGCGGGAAGACGCACAAATTGGGATTCTGATTAACAATGCCGGCACGTCGATACCCGGCGATTTTCTTAACCAGAGCAGCGCCGATATCACTCGGCTGATTACCCTCAACGTTACTGCCGTGACCCGCCTGGCAAACGCTATCGCACCGCGTCTGACCCGGGCCGGAGCAGGGGCCATCGTCAATATTGCATCGGTGGTTGGACTGGGCCCAGAAATGGGCCTGACCGTATACGGCGCGACAAAAGCGTTTGTGCTGTTTCTTTCGCAGGGGCTCGACGTTGAGCTAAGCGCGAAGGGCGTATACGTGCAGGCGGTCCTGCCTGCGGCCACCCGTACCGAAATCTGGCAGCATAGCGGTAAAGATGTCAACGCCATTCCCGGCGTTATGGAGGTGGAGAAACTGGTGGATGCCGCCCTGGTCGGTTTTGACCGCCGCGAATTGGTCACCATACCGCCGCTGCAGGACGAAACGAAGTGGCAAATGCTTAACGCGATGCGTCAGGCTATGCTGCCCGCTTTCGTGCAATCTGAGCCAGCGGCACGTTATCTCGCCTGATCGTTTGTTTGTCTCACCGTGTATCGGAAAGGAGAGTCGATACACGGTGCGACAACATCGCGCCATCGCACGTCCGGCGCAGATATAACGCCTCGGGGAAAGCGCCCGAAGTGGCAGAATTTCCCGGAGGCGATGCTGCGCATCTGTCCGGGCTACCCGTCCTCAGCAGTCTGCAGGACTGTAGCCCGGGCAGGCGCCTTGTGCCGCCCCCGGGAGAAAAGTGCGGTGCAGCGGAATTCCTCCGGAAGCGATGCTGCGCATCTGTCCGGGCTACGCGTCCT
>NZ_KV793473.1:179903-247654 GCF_001808475.1 Klebsiella sp. HMSC09D12
TCCTCAGCAGTCTGCAGGACTGTAGCCCGGGCAGACGCCTTGCGCCGACCCCGGGAAATGACGTGACAACGTCACAAGCTCAGGGCGATACCCAATAAAAAAGCCGATAAGGTAAGTTATCGGCTTTCGTGATCAATGCGAAAAGCTTACTGCGCCAGCAGCTCCTGGGCGGTGCGATCGACCAGGCTCAGCAGCACCTTCACGTCATCTAACGTAACGATCGGGTTCAGCAAGGTCAGCTTCAGGCAGGTAACGCCGTTGTGCTCGGTCACCCCGACGTTAGCGCGGCCGGAGGCCAGCAGCGCATCGCCAACCCGCTGGTTGAGCAGGGCGATGGCGGCGTCGTCACTGCCCGCCATCTGCTGCGGACGGGAACGGAACAGCACGCTCGCCAGTTGCGGCTGCATCACCAGTTCCAGCGTCGGCTGCGTTTCGACATAATCCGCTACGTTCAGCGCCATCGTCACGCCGTGATCGATGATTTCCGCATACTGCTTCTGGCCCAGCGCCTCAAGACCCATCCACAGCTTCAGCGCGTCGAAGCGGCGGGTGGTCTGCAGCGATTTGGACACCAGGTTCGGTACGCCATGCTCTTCATCGAACTCAGAGTTCAGATAGGCCGCCTGATAGCGCATCAGCTCGTAGTGACGGGCTTCTTTTAACAGAAACGCGCCGCAGCTGATGGTCTGGAAGAACTGCTTATGGAAATCCAGAGTGATGGAATCCACTAAGTCAATGCCGTCCAGACGATCGCGATACTTCTCAGACATCAGCAGCGCGCCGCCCCAGGCTGCGTCAACGTGCAGCCAGATCTGATGCTCTGCCGCGACAGCCGCGATTTCTCGCAGCGGGTCAATGGCCCCCGCGTCGGTAGTGCCAGCGGTAGCGACAATCGCCATAATCTGCTCGCCGTTAGCCTGAGCCTCGGCGATTTTCGCTTTCAGGTCCGCCACGTCCATCCGCGCGAATGGGTCGGTTTTCACCAGCGTCACGGAACGGTAGCCGAGGCCCATCAGCGCCATGTTCTTCTGCACCGAGAAGTGGGCATTTTCAGAACACAGTACTTTGTAGCGACGAACATCGCCCGGCAGACCATCCTGCTGGATGGAGTGGCCCTGGCGGGCAAAGAAGGCATCGCGCGCCAGCATCAGCCCCATCATGTTGCTCTGGGTACCGCCGCTGGTGAACACGCCCGCATCGCCAGCGCCGTAGCCGACCTGCGCACGCAGCCATTCAATCAGCTTGATCTCAATGATGGTGGCTGACGGGCTTTGATCCCAGGAATCCATGCTCTGGTTGGTGGCGTTAATCAGCACTTCCGCCGCCTGGCTAATCACCAGGCTCGGGCAGTGTAGATGCGCCACGCACTGCGGGTGATGTACCGACAGGCTGTCTTTCAGGAAGTACTCGATCGCACGTTCAATCGCCGCCTGGTTGCCCAGACCCTGTTCGTTGAAATCAAGGGTGATGCGCTCACGCAGTTCGTCAACGCTTTTCCCCTGATACATTTCAGGCTGCTGCAACCACTGCGCGACAGCCTGGCTGGTCTGGGCGATCGCTTGCTGATAGGCATCAATACTCTGTGCGGAACCAGCAAGAATCGGATTCAACTTGGACATTGCGGTCACTTACTCCACTCAGACCGGTTTTACGCCGGCGGCCAGCAGGGCCTGTTCAAATTTGTCGAAGAAAATTTCCAGCTCAGCGTTGCTGATCAGCAGGGACGGCAGCAGACGCAGCACGCAGCCGTGGCGACCGCCGCGCTCGAGGATCACGCCCGCTTCGAAGCATTTCTTCTGCAGCAGGGCGGAGAGTTCGCCGTCCGCCGGGTAGCAGCCCATGTGATCCGGCGCTTCGTTCGGTTTAACGATCTCAATACCGATCATCAGGCCCAGACCGCGAACGTGGCCAATCACCGGATAGCGTTTCTGCATCTCGGCCAGCTTGCCCTTCAGCCATTCGCCCTGAGCGGCGGTTTTATCCGCAATGTTATTGTCTTTCAGGTGGCGCAGGGTGGTCAGGCCGGTCGCCATCGCCAGTTGGTTGCCGCGGAAGGTGCCGGTGTGGTGACCCGGTTCCCAGGCGTCGAACTGCTTTTTGATACCGAGAACGGCCAGCGGCAGACCGCCGCCGACGGCTTTCGACATCACGATAATGTCCGGCTCGATGCCCGCGTGTTCGAAGGCGAAGAATTTACCGGTACGCGCAAAGCCCGCCTGAACTTCATCGACGATCAGCAGAATGCCGTGTTCCTGAGTCACTTTACGGATGCGCTGCAGCCACTCGACCGGAGCCGGGTTCACGCCGCCTTCACCCTGAACGGCTTCAAGGATCACCGCCGCCGGTTTACGCACGCCGCTTTCGACGTCGTTAATCAGGTTTTCGAAGTAGTAGGTCAGCGCTTTTACGCCGGCTTCACCGCCGATACCCAGCGGGCAGCGGTACTGGTGCGGGTAAGGCATAAACTGCACTTCCGGCATCATGCCGTTAACCGCCGCTTTGGGCGACAGGTTACCGGTGACGGACAGCGCGCCGTGGGTCATCCCGTGGTAGCCGCCGGAGAAGCTGATCACGGAAGTACGGCCGGTGTATTTTTTCGCCAGCTTCAGCGCCGCTTCTACGGCGTCAGCGCCGGAGGGACCGGTGAACTGCAGGCAGTATTCTTTACCTTCGCCCGGCAGCAGGGAAAGCAGGTATTCAGAGAAGCGATCTTTTAACGGAGTGGTGAGATCGAGAGTATGTAACGGCAAGCCGCTGGTAATGACACTTTGGATGCTCTGCAGCACATCAGGGTGGTTGTGACCGAGAGCCAGAGTACCTGCGCCGGCAAGGCAGTCGAGATACTGTTTGTTATCCGCATCGGTCAGCCAGACGCCTTCCGCTTTAGTAATCGCAAGGGGCAGCTTGCGCGGGTAGCTCCTGACATTCGATTCGAATTCAGCCTGACGGGCCAAAAAGGTATCGTTGTTTGCATCTAATAAATCTGCGCCTAAAGTATCAATACGGACTTTATCCGTCATCATATCACTCCCACAACCAGCGTTACGGTTGAGCGCTGGTTGAATAAAATGGTGTAAGAAAATGAATCGCCATGCATTAAAGCGGGCACAATATATGGCTTTTTAGAACCGCGTTCAACGTTTTATTGATTAAGCTATATTTACGTTATTTTTACACTGCAAAATTAACGCATAACGCATTGATAAAAAAGAAGTGTTTTAAAGGATGAAAGACCTTTAAAATTGTAATTATTAGTGAGGGATTCTCGCAATTTTTATTACTGCCGCCTGGCTATTGCTGGCGAAAGATTTCCGCCAGCAATGGTATGACTTAGTGCAGTTCAACCGCATAATTCGTTAAAGGTGTGACTTTTTTCACCAACTTGTTGTTATATAAAAACTGTTCATAAGCTTCATAACGAGGTTTATCCAGCGCTGCCGGATCGCTGGCAAACAGAGGAAGAGTTTTCAGCCAGGCCTGCTTGTTCAGCTCCGTGTTAAGTTCAGGATGCGCGTCGGCAAACGCCTGCCAGGTTTCCTGCGGATGAGCGCGAAGGTAAGCAACGCCTTTTTGCAGCGCTTGCAGGAACGTCCTGATTTTCGGCGCGTTGACGTCGTCCCGGTTGGCGACAATCACCAGCTCATCGTAGGCCGGGACGCCGTAATCCTCGACGTTCATCACCTGCGGATCTTTCCCCTGAAGCTGCAGTTCCAGCGCTTCGATATTACGATAGCCGCCAATCACCGCATCGACCTGTCCGGCCAGCAGGGCGCTGGTCAGCTGAAAGTTAACATTGATGAGCTTGATGCTTTTGGGATCGATTTTCGCGTGCTGTGCCATAGTGGCCAGCGTCGCTTGTTCGATTCCGCTTACCGAATACCCCACTTTTTTGCCCTGCAGATCGGCGGGAGATTTGATGCTTTTATCCAGCGCGATCACCGTGTTCAGCGGCGAATTAATCAGCGTGCCGACGCGGACCAGCGGCAGACCTTCATCGGCAAAAAAATGCACCTGCGGCTGGTAGGTAATCGCCAGGTCCGCCTGGCGGGCGGCGACTAATCGCGGCGGCAGCGCCGGGTCGGACGGTGGCACAATTTTAACGTCCAGACCCGCCTCTTTAAAGGCGCCAATCTGTTCAGCCACCACGATCGGCGCGTGGTCGGGATTGATATACCAGTCCAGCACCAGGGTGAGTTTTTCATTGGCCAGCGCCTGACCGCTGAACAGCGCGGCAAGCGTGATACCGGCATAAATACGTTTACGCATGGTTAGTCCTTTTATTTAAGAGCGTCATTCCGGCGTCCAGTTAATCAGCCGGTGTAAAAAAGCATCCACCGCCAGCCACAGCAGGACGGTCAGTAGCACCAGAATAAACAGGGCTGCAAAGCAGATATCGGTTTGCAGACGGGCATTGGCGTTAAGCATGACGTAGCCCAGTCCTTCGGCTGAACCGACCCATTCGCCGATAATCGCCCCGATGGGCGCAACGGCGGCCGCCATCCGCAGACCGGAACCGAGGGCCGGAAGGGCAGCCATCATGCGGACGTGGCGCAGCTGCGCGCCAAAAGAGGCGCCCATGGTGCGCGCGAGGTCAAGATAGTCCTGGTTAACCCGGCGCAGGCCGTCAAAAAACGCCGAGGTGACGGGAAAGAAGATCACCAGCACCGCCATCATAACCTTGGCGCTCATCCCGAAGCCGAACCACAGCACCAGCAGCGGGGCAAGGGCAAAGACCGGGATCGCCTGGCTGGTCAGCACCAGCGGCATCAGCCAACGCTGAAGGCGCGGCGAAACAATCATGCACAGCGCCAGTATCACGCCGAGCATAACGCCGAGCGCGAGACCGCTGAGGATCTCGCTTAATGTGATCAGCGTGTGCCCACCGAGGTAGGCGCGGTTAACCCACAGGGCACTTGCCACCGCCGAAGGCGAAGGCAGCAGAAAGGCGGGAATGCCGCTGCGGGTCACCAGCCACCAAATCAGGAGCAGGCCGCAGAACACCACGGCGGCGCGAAACAGTTTTGCGCTCATTCGTTAGCCCTTATCAGCTGTTGCAGCAACTCCGCCTGACCGGCTAATAGCGCCGGATCGTCCGGCGCGCGCGGCGGTATGCCGGACAAGCGATGCGTGTCGTCAATCCCGCCGGGGGCCGGGGAAAGGACGAGCAGACGGTGGCTCAGACGGCAGGCTTCCATCGGATCGTGGGTGATCAGTACAACGGTCCGGTTCACCAACAGCCGGGCGGCCAGGGACTGAATACGCGTGCGGGTGATCGTGTCGAGCGCGGAAAAGGGCTCGTCCATCAGCACGATGGGCCGGTCTTCGTAGAGCGTACGCGCCAGCGCCGCACGCTGACGCATGCCGCCGGAGAGAGCGGCCGGGCGGTCATCGGCGCAGTGTTCAAGCCCAACCTGCTGTAGCAGCGTAGTGACGCGCAGGTGATTGATGCGCTCCCCGCGCAGGCGCGCCCCCAGCGAGACGTTGTCGCGCACGCTTAGCCACGGGTAAAGCAGATCTTTTTGCCCCATCCACGCCAGGCGTCCGGCAATCGCCAGGCCATCGCTGGCGCGAACTTCGCCCCCAGAGGCTTTCGCCAGCCCGGCGATGATGCGCAGGAGGCTGGTTTTACCGGCGCCGCTGGCCCCCAGCAGCGAGCTCCACTGGCCGCCGGGAATAGAGAACGTCAAATTGTCGAAGATCGGTCGCAAACCAAAGCGCAGGCTCAGTCCGCGTACTTCGATGCCGGGAGCCATCACGCCTGGCGCTCCGCGAGGGCGTTAAGACCCATTTGCCAGAAGTTAGCCTCCAGGCGCGTAGCGGTCGTAAAAATGGCGCTGAGTTCGGCAAAACGTGCTTCGCCGCCGCGCTGCTGCCAGAGGGTTTCCAGCAGGTTTAAGGCTGCATTGACGCCGTTAAGGTAGCCCTCATCACCGTAGTTGCGGATCCACGAGGCATACGGGTTGGCAGTCAGCCGGGTCGCCGGGTCGTGCAGCAGACCGAGGCCGATTTCCGCATAGCCGGCCACGCAGGGCATCAGCGCCGCCAGTAGATCCAGCGCGTCGCCGGCGTGGCCTATGTCCAGTACGTAGCGGGTATAATTTACCGTTTCAGCGGCTTCCTCTTCAGCCGCCATCGTCGTTTCATCCAGCCCCCATCCCGTACAGTAGCCGACGTGCAGCGGCAGTTCGTCGAGAATGGCGTTCATGGACGCGGCGGCAACGCGCATTTCCGCGAGGGTACGCAGCTTGCTCACCAGCAGCGCGTAGCTGCGGGCAAAGTGGATCAGGAACAGGTAGTCCTGCGTCAGATAGCGACGAAAAGCGGGTTCGGGAAGGGTGCCGTCGGCAAGCTGGCGCAGGAAGGGATGGGCGACGTAGCGCTGCCAGTCAGCACCGGCCTGCAGGCGCAGACGACCATAAATACCCTGAGTAAATGCGGGAAGAATCACAGGACCTCCTGATAATAGGGAGATCCGGGCGTGCTGAATGAAGTGTGAACAGGCAATGGCGCAAAACTGGCGGAAATGCCAACCCGTCCCTTCGCTGGCATGACCCAGATCAGGTTCAAAGGGTTCGGCTTACGCCATCTCAGCCCTCACGGGACACCCCTCGGTTTGGCACCTGTTATACGACATTCGCTTTTTGATTACAATGCTGTGAATTTGCTGAGAGTTGGTGACACTGTCACGTTAAGACACTGCGATAAATGGCCGTTGTGCATCATTTTGGCCCAGTGGCGGCTGGCGTCTTGCCGGGCGCAGAACGGCCCGATTCTCTTTGGCCGGGCAAGGCGTCAGCCGCCGCCCGGCAAATATTATTTATGGATTAATGGAAATCGACCCAGCGGGCGCCACTGTCTGCTGAACGGACGCAGTTCTCAACCCAATGCACGCCGAGCGCACCGGCTTTGGCATCCGGGTACCAGAAGTTTTCCAGCAAAGCAGTGTCGCAACGATCGGTAGCATCCATGGCGATGGCGAAGCGGCGGTACAAATTCGACCAGGCCTCAAACAGCCCTTCGGGATGGCCACCGCCGATCCGGTCATCGTGCAGAGCCAGCGGGTCCAGATAGGGCATACCTCGTTCGAGAATGCGCACCGGCTCGCCCTGAATCTCATAGCGCAGCTGATTCGGCTGTTCATCCCACCACTCAAGGCTGGCTTTTTCTCCGACGATACGGACTTTCTGCCCGTGCATTGAGCCGCTGTTGACCGCCGAGCACCACATCGAACCCACGGCGCCGTTGTCGTACTCCATCAGCACATGCGCGTTATCCTCCAGCGGCGCGCGGCTTTTGACAAAGCTCTGGCGGGAGCACATCAGGCGAGTGATATTGAGCTTCGGCGCCATGGTCTCCGCCAGAAACAGCGGGTGAGTGGCGAGATCGCCCAGAACGTAGCTGGGACCAACAAACTTCGGGTCCACTCGCCAGCGGGTACTGGGGTTTTCCTGCTCCACAGGCTGGTTATGAAAACCGTGGGCGAACTGCATATTGATAATGCGTATCTCGCCCAGCAGCCCCTGCTCAATCATCTGCCGCGCCTGCAGAATCAGCTGATGACCGGCGTAGCCGTAAGTCACGCCGATGATTTTGCGCTGTTTTTCGCTCAGGGCCACCAGCGCATCGGCCTCTTCGCCGGTAAAACAGAGCGGTTTTTCGCAGACCACATGCAATCCGGCCTCCAGCGCCGCGCGGCAAATGGCGTAGTGGGTATTGTTCGGCGTAGCGATGGAAACCGCTTCAATACCGTCCTCCCGCGCGGCCTCTTCGCGAAACAGCGTTTCGTAGTCGGGGTAACAGCGCCCGGCCTCCACGCCCAGCTGCTGGCCAAACTCACGCCCGCGCTGAGCGTCAATATCGAAGGCCCCGGCCAGCAGGGTAAACGTGCCGTCGCGCAGCGCCGCGGAGCGGTGAATATAACCAATCTGGCTGCTTCCGCCGCCGCCCACCATACCCCAGCGTAACGACCGGCCAACAGGTTTAATACCGTTAATCATGTTTCATCTCCCGATTAAAAACCAACCGAATGCAGGTAGCGCAGGCTTTCCGTGACCGCCTTAAGGCTGCCCTCGACGTTGCGCGGGTCGCGCTCTTGCTCAATGGTGATCCAGCCTTGATAGCCGCGTTTGTCGAGAAAGGCGCGTACCGCCGGATAATCAATGGCACCGCTGCCGAGCGGACACATCACGCCCTCCGCGCAGGCAGAGAAGAAGTCGATGCCGCGGGAAATTACGCTCCTGAATACCTGCGGATCGACATCTTTAAAGTGCAGGTAGTCAAGGCGATCAAAATGGCGATCCAGCCAGCTGATGGGGTCCATACCCGAATAGAAGAGATGGCCGGTGTCGAGACACAATCCGGCAACATCATGGGGGATTTGCGCCGCGAGCAGGTCGATTTCGTCGGCAAACTCGATGCAGCCGCCGGCGTGAGGATGGATAACCGGGCGAACGCCGTACTCCTGCCACGCCAGTTGGCTGATGGTAATAATATGGCCGATCATCCGCTGCCAGTCGGCGGGAGAGAGGCGGGGGGCCAGTTCGCTGTGTCCGGCGTATTTCGCCCGCAGCGGATTGCCGAAATCAATAATCACCAGATAAGGCGGCTGGTAGGGGTTGCCCGGCGTCTTTTCCGCCGACGGAACCTGCGACAGGTTGCGGCAAATGTTATGCGTCAGTGCGACAATATTCGCAAAGTTCTCTTCGCTGACCAGATCGTCAAAGATCGTTCCGGCCACCAGCGACAGCCCCTGCTTATTCAGCGCGGCGCTGAGTTCATCGGCTCGGGTCGGCAGATAGCTCCACGGCCCCAGTTCAATACTTTTATAACCGGCCGTCGCCGCCTCTTCCAGCACCTTGGTCCACGGCGGCAGGTAAGGATTTTTGGGATCATCGACGCCCCAGCTGCACGGCGCGTTGGCAATATGTATGGTCATGATGGCTTCCTTTTCAGATGAGGAGAAAACATGACCAGTATTGAATGAAAATTTCATCTTCAACAATCATGAAATTTAAATTCTTTGATGGAATTCAAGGTTTATTTTGATGTCTTAATTGATAGTTTTTTATCAAATGTAGCGTTGAAACGGAGCGCGGAGAATATACCCGCGCTTTCGCCGATCAGAGGTTTTCTTTGGTGAGTAAATCAAACGGCTGCAGGGCGTTAATAAACGTCGCCTGCGCCTGGTGAGCGCACTGGACAAAGGCGTCGACGGTCGCTGAGGCGAATTCGGCAAGCCGATGAGCCAGCATCAGATCGATTGTCCCGTCGATTAGCGCCAGCTCGCCGTGGTCTACCGGGCCATGACAAATCAGCGTGACCTGATGCTGACGCTGATGCGCATGCAGCGCGGCGATAATCCCTTCCACGCCGCCGCAGGGCGCGTAGATGGCCTCCAGATCGGGATAACGCTGCAGCATCTCCTCCGTCACCCGGCGGGCGATATCGGCGCGTTCGTGGCTGCGTACAGGCTCCAGCACCCGGTCGCCTTTGCCATGTTCGCGCAGGTAGGAACGGAAACTTATCTCGCAGCTTTCCTGACAAATAAATCGGTTATCGCCAACGATAATGCCGATTTCGCCGCTTCCATGACACAGCCTGTCCACCGCCCAACCGGCGGTGCGGCCCGCTTTCTGATTATCCAGCCCAATGTAGCCGGTGCGTTGCGGGATGCTCATATCGGAGAGCAGGGTAAAGACGCGCACGCCTTTATCAACGGCCTGAGCAACGGCATGGCGGATAAGCGGATTATCCAGCGCCACAATACCGATTGCGTCAACCTCTTCGCTGAGGCGGGCGATTGCGGCAACCATGTCGTCAATGGCGTTAATGTCATAATGCAGAAACACCGGCGCCTGTGCCGGACTATGCCAGGGCAATGCCGCCTGCTCAAGCGCCTGCGCCAGCTGATGGTAAAACGAGTGCGACTCCTGCAGCAGGATGAACCCCATTCTCAGCGGGATCGCCGACTGACCGGCTGCCAGCCGATACTGCGATTGTTCGAGCGCAAAGCCTAAGCGCCTGGCGGACTCAAGCACTTTACGTTCGGTGCTCTCTTTCACGGGAGTTCGTTTATTCAACACTCTGTCCACCGTCGCGATACCGACTCTGGCGTCTCTGGCTATATCCTTCATGGTGACTTTTTTCGCTGACATTGTTCTCTTCCTGTGAGGTGATTGATAAAAATCTATCATTATTGTGCCGGATAAAAAGCGAAGCCACTCAGGGTTTATGCAAAACAGCAAAATGACCCGCTTCATTGAGCTGGTATTCAGGCGCCAGGGTCTACACTAAGTGCATCCCCATTATGGAACAGGATGTCATGACTTATTCCCTCTCAAAAAAATTCCTTACCGCCACCTCTGCGCTGCTATTGCTTTCCATGAGCGCTGTTCCGGCTAGCGCCGCTACCGACAGCACCGATGCCGTCTCTCCGCTCAGCGCGAAGAACGGGTTAAGCGAAGCGGCTAAGCAATATCTTCTGCGTTATCCTTCCCACAGCGGCGTGAACGGTAAAACCGCGCGCGAAGATACCGCGGCGGTCTTTATTCCCTTTGGCGCCACGCCGGAAGGGGGATGGCCAGTGGTGGTCTGGGCTCACGGTACCGTTGGCGTGGCGAATCACTGCGCCCCGTCGTTAAACCCGCGCAGCGATCGCGATAAGCAGTATCTGAACACCTGGCTGTCGCTGGGCTATGCGGTGGTCGCGCCGGATTATGCCGGTCTGGGCTCGTCCGGGCTGCACCACTATCTGAACGCCCGCGGCGAAGCGTGGAGCGTACTTGACAGCGTTCGCGCCGCCCTGAAACAGTTTCCGCTCAAAAATGAACTTATTCTGGTAGGACAGTCGCAGGGGGCGCATGCCGCCTTCGCCAGCGCCGGCTATCAGCCGCAATATGCACCCGAGCTTAATATTCGCGCAACGGTGCTGACCGGTACGCCTTATTTTGAAAAAGGGACCACCGCAGCCGACATTCTTCCGCCGGCAGGCGGCAAAGCGCCGAGCGGCGGCGATCCGAAAATTCCGTATATTTTCTATATTTATCTTTCAGCTGCCGACAGCAACCCGCAGCTCAATCCCGCCGACTATTTCCAGGACAAAGCGCTACCGCTGCTGAAAGAGGCGAACCATTTATGCATTACGCCGCTCAACGATGAGGTGATGAAGGCCGGTCTCAATGCGGCGAATGCCCTCAAGCCGGGAGTGGATTCGCTGTTAAACGCCAGCGTAGAAACCATGCTCTACCCGACGCTAAAAATCGATCATCCGGTATTTATCGGTATAGGCAGCGTCGATATCAACGTACCGACGGCGATGCAAAAACGCTTTGCGGATGCGGTTAAAAGCGCGGGAACCCGGGCGGACGTGCATATTTATGAGGGGCTGGATCATAGCGGAACGGTTAACCCGTCATTGCGCGACTCGGTGCCGTTTTTGATTAAGACGCTCAACGATAAGCGGTAATGGTGAGGGTCGATGAGCCGCCCTGAGCGATGGGGCGGTTCAGCGCAGGTATGACGTCGATTACCAGTATTTGGGGATCAGATAGCCATACATAACGACCGCGACAACAATCATCAGCGTAATAATTGCCCAGTCTGCTTTTAATGATTTTACTGCCTTCATAAGTTCCTCTTTTTTCTATGAATCACCGGGTAACGTTACCGCCGCCGCCCGCACCGAAAGGTGATGAAGATCACACAATAACATTTGTCGTACAAATAAAGTGTGTCGATTTTTAAATATTGTTAGCAATATTTTGTCCGCTCATTCGTCTACCTCTGCACAGGTTACTATTCACAAGCGTTATGAGGTAAACAAAGCATGAGAGATTTCGACAGGCGCGAGCAGCGCCATCAGCACCGTTTTGGTGACCACAGAATGGCAAAACCGCTTCTCATCGGCGCGGCATTAATCATCGTTCTCGGGCTGCTGGTCATGTCGCTATGGAATGCGCTACTGCCCGCTATCCTTGGGGTAAAGGGCATCGGCTTCTGGCAGGCGTTAGGTCTTCTGGCGCTGTCGCGGATCCTGTTTGGCGGTCTCGGTTTTCGCCCGGGAATGTTCGGTATGGGACACGCGCGGCGTCGAATGCATGAACGCTGGATGAAGATGAGTCCCGAGCAGCGCGATGAGTTTGTACAGCGCTTTGGTCATCGCGGGCATCGTGGCCACTGCGGCTGGCGCGATCGTCGTAGCGAAAATGCGCCGCAGCAGGAGCCTGCGGTGAAAAATACGGATCCCGAATGAGCGCAATGAAAAACGGCATCGCGACGCCATCGCGGCTGATTTCCGCTCTCGACGCCTGCCGGACGAAGCTGAAGGCGTTTATTCGCGCCCGGATCCCGCAAAGGGATGAGGCGGACGATATCCTGCAGGAAGTGACTTATCAGCTGATCCGCGTCGAGCAACCGGTGGAGAATATTGCCGCCTGGCTGTTCCGGGCCGCGCGAAACGAGATGACCGACAGGGCGAGAAAAAAGCGTGAGCTGCCGCTGGCTGGCGATTTCAGCGAGGAAGAAGAGGGTGGCTTTCCCGAGGATGAGCTGGCCGAGACGCTGTTTGGCGTTGCGCAAACGCCGGAGGAGACGTATCTGAAAACGCTGCTCTGGGAGGCGGTAAACCAGGCGCTCGCGGAACTGCCGCCCGCCCAGCGCGAAGCATTTGAGAAAACCGAACTGCAGGGCTACAGCTATCGGGAGTTGGCCGAAGAGACCGGCGCAAGCGAGCAGGCGCTGCTGTCGCGTAAGCATAAAGCGGTACTCTACCTGCGAACCCGCCTGCGCGCGCTGTATGACGATCTGCTCGCCGATTAGTCTTTCTTCGGCCTCTGGCGCGGGGCCGAAGACCTGGTCTTTATCCGCTTAGCAGAATAAGGGCGGCGACAGGCCTGAAAGTGGCTGCGTAAACCTGGATTATGGCCGGTAGCCCCAGGCCTTGAGAAAGACGGTAATCGCGCATTCCGCGAGCTGTTCCAGCTTCTCTGGCTCCACCGCTTTTTGCGCAATTAAGGCCCCCGGCAGCGGATAGCCCATAATCGCGCCGAGAAACGCCGTTGCTTCGAGCTCCGGATCGCTGATGGTCAGCAAACCTTCGTTTTTTTTCTGCGCCAGTATCTCGCTCAGTGCCTGCAAAACGCGCCCTGAGGGGCGCTGTTCGAGCGTGACGTAGAGTTCGGGCTTTTGCACCAGCACCTGGATCAGCAGGCGTTGAAAGTGAATATTCTCCGGCGCATAAAAGTGCGCTTGCACCACTTTCGCAAACCCGCGCAGCAGCGCGGGAAAATCCTGCTGACGCTCCTGCAAAAGCTGGCGCAGAGGCGGCTGCATGGTGTCATTGAGAAACGCAAATGTCTCCAGCAGCAGCGCGTCTTTACCGCCGGGGAAATGACTGTAGAGCGTCGGCCGCGAGGTTCCCGCTTCGGCGGCAATCGTATCCAGCGACACATCAAGCCCGTGCCTGAGAAACAGCTCGCGGGCGGTTTGTAAAATGCGTGGGCGGGCTTTCATTGGCCGCCCGCGTTGATTTCCCATCAATTGAGTCCTTACCGTTTGCGCCCTTTAAGGCGCATCATTCCTTGCTGTACCAGCAGGAAAAAGAGTGGAACGAAGAGCAAGGTCAGCAGCGTCCCGGTGAGCATACCGCCGATCACCGCGGTGCCAATCTCTCGTTGGCTGGAAGCGCCGGCACCGGTAGAGAGTACCAGAGGGATAACGCCGACAACAAATGCAAGTGAGGTCATAATGATGGGGCGTAAGCGCAGACGAGCGCCCTCCAGCGCCGCGTCGGATAAAGTTTTTCCTTGCTGAAACTGCGCCAGCGCAAATTCAACGATCAGAATCGCATTTTTGGCGGAAAGCCCCATGGTCGTCAGCATACCGACCTGGAAGTAGATATCGTTTTCATATCCGGCGAGCAGCGACGCGCTCACGGCCCCCAGAATCCCCAACGGCACGATCAGCAGTACGGCGACCGGAATCGACCAGCTTTCATACAAGGCGGCCAGACACAAAAACATAAAGGCCAGCGAGGCCAGATATACCCATAGCGTTTGCACTGAAGAGGCCTGCTCCTGCCAGGACAAACCGCTCCATTGCAGATCAAACCCACTCAGCGTGCCCACCAGTTCGGCCATTTCCGCCATCGCCGAACCGGAGCTGACGCCCGATGCCGCATTGCCCTGGAACTGCACGGCTGACAGTCCGTTAAAACGCTGAAGCATCTGCGGCCCGGTGGTCCAGCGCCAGGATGAGAAGCTGTCGAAGGAGGCCATGTTGTTGCTGTCGCCGCGGACAAACCAGGCGGATAAATTTTCCGGCGTCGAACGCCAGGCTGCGTCTCCCTGCATGTACACGCGCTTGACGCGCCCGCGATCGATAAAGTCGTTAATGTACACGCCGCCCCAGGCCGCAGAGAGAGTGCTGTTTATCGCGGCCTGATCCAACCCCTGGGCCTGCGCTTTCTGTCTGTCAACATCGACCTGCAGCTGCGCCTTCTCCTCCAGGCTGTTAATGCGCACCGCATCCAGTTCTGGCTGTTGTCTGGCGGCAGCGAGCAGGGTGTTTTGCGCCTCGATGAGCGACGGGCTGCCGTTTTGCGCGCTATCCTGTAGCCAGAGTTCAAAGCCGCTCGACTGCCCGAGCCCGCGCACGGTGGGTGGCGACATCACGCTGATGCTGGCCAGCCGGGAGGTTTTAACAAAGTACTGGTTCGCCCGGGCAATGATCGCCTGAGCGCTGTTCTGTTCTCCGGGACGCGCATCCCAGTGCTTGAGTTCGGCGAAGGCCATGCCGACGTTCTGCCCGCTGCCGGCGTTATTTCTGCCGGTAACCATAAAGATGACGTTGAGGTTATTCTCTTCCTCGCTCATGAAATAGCGGCTAATTTCCGCGCCGACCTCTTCGGTCATCGACATCGGCGAGCCGGAGGGAAGCGTAAACTGAACCATCACCGCGCCCTGATCCTCTTCCGGCAGAAAGCCGCCAGCCAGTTTCTGATACTGCCAGAGCATCAAAAACGTCAGCGCCAGGGCCAGCAATACAAAGCGGAAGGGGCGGACCGCTATCCGCCGGAGAATCGCCAGGTAACGATTCTGAGTGGCGGCGACGCCGCGGTTGAAACCGGAGAAGAACGGCCCTTTTTTAAGATGGCCGGGTTTGAGCAGATGGGCGCACAGCGTCGGCGTCAGGGTCAGTGCGACCAGCGCGGAAAGCACCATCGCCGAAACGATGGTCACGCTGAACTGCCGGTAGATAATCCCCACCGAGCCGCCGAAAAACGCCATCGGGATAAAAACCGCCGAGAGTACCAGCGCGATGCCAATCAGCGCGCCGGTTATCTCATTCATCGAGCGCAGCGTGGCTTCAAGCGGGGTAAGATCCTCTTCCACCATCAGGCGTTCAACGTTCTCCACCACCACGATAGCGTCATCAACCAGCAGACCGATTGCCAGAACCATCGCGAAGAGGGTGAGCGTATTGATGCTGTAGCCCAGCAGGCTAAGGATGCCGAAGGTACCGAGCAGGACGACCGGCACCGTGAAGGTCGGGATCAGCGTTGCCCGCCAGCTCTGGAGAAAGAGATACATGACCGCCACCACAAAAAGAATCGCCTCAATCAGCGTGCGCACTACGCTTTCGATAGAGACCGTCACGAACGGCGTGCTGTCGCGCGGATAAGCGGCGACAACGCCCTGCGGAAAGCGGGGCGTCAGGCGTTCGACTTCTGTCCGGATCTTCTCCGCCGTCTCCAGCGCGTTGGCCCCGGAGGCCAGCTGAATTGAGATTCCGGCTGAGGGGAAACCGTTGAGCGTGGTTTGGTTTTGATAGTTTTCCGCGCCGATCTCCACCCGGGCGACATCGCGCAGATAGACCACCGAGCCGTCGCTGTTGGTGCGCAGAATAATGTTTTCAAACTGTTCGGGATGCTCAAGGCGGGACTGCGCGGTGACCGTCGCGTTCAGATACTGCCCCTCCAGCGTAGGCAGTGAACCAATTTCGCCGCTGGTGACCTGAGAATTCTGCGCCTCGACGGCGGCCTGCACGTCGGAGGGCATCAAACCGTAGCCGTTCAGCTGCAGCGGATTGAGCCAGATGCGCATTGCGTACTGGGCGCCGAAAACGGTCGTTTCCCCCACGCCTTCCACCCGGCTCAGCGGCTCCTGCAGGGAGCTAACGAGAAAGTCGCTGATATCAAGGCTGGTTAGCGTTCGCGTTTGATCGTACAGGGCCACCACCATCAGGCTGTCACCCTGTGACTTGGTTACCGTAAGGCCTTGCTGCTGCACCTCTTGAGGCAAACGCGTAATGGCCTGATTAACGGCATTTTGTACCTGCACCTGCGCCATATCGGGATCAATGCGTTGATCGAAACTGAGACTAATACGCGCCTGGCCTGCTGAACTGCTGCTGGAGGAAAAATAGAGCAGGCCGTCGATGCCTTTAATCTGCTGCTCCAGCACCTGGGTCACGCTGTCTTCAACGGTTTCAGCCGAGGCGCCGGGGTAGTTGGCGGTGACGTTGACGCCGGGAGGAGCAATATCCGGATATTGTTCGACGGGCAGGGTCAGCAGGGCGAAAGCGCCGGTCGCCATAATACAGATAGCGATGACGGCGGCAAAAACCGGGCGAAACACAAAAAAGCGAGCCAGCATCGTTATGCACCTACGGTCAGTTGAGGGATTCTTGTAGCGCAAACACGGCCGGCGGTTCGCTTAGCCCGGGGGATGGGGGAAGTGCCGGCGTGGGTGGAGCCGGTAGCGCCGCATCCAGCGCCCTCGACAGAAAAAAGCGGCTGATTTCAGAACATGCAGTCGTACGCTGGTATTCACCCCACAGAAAGTCATAGGTCTGAATGCTGAAAATATTCTGCTGCAGTAAAAAATGCAGATAGCGTTGGCGCTGCTCCGCCTGCTGGCTAACGAGCAGGGCGTGACATAGCCTGGCCTGAGCCGGTTCATCTACACGTGAACATGCCGCCTGAATCTGCTGATCCTGCGTAGCCAGACTCAGCAATGCGGCCTTCGCTACGCAGGAAAGAAATGATAATCCAATGAAACAAAAGAGCTTTGCCCATCTTCCTTCGTTGAACATCCGCCTAACCCCGTCAGTTTATTTACTTTACAGTAAAGTAAATAAACTATTTAAACAAGTACCCATCTGTACGAGGCGAAAATGGGTAAAGCGGAGGGAATGATGAGCAGAGGAGCTCTGCTCAGGCTCAGAACATGCCGTTGCCGCTGGCGGTTTTCTGCGGAACGTTCTGGGTCACGTCCCAGTGCTCAACGATTTTATGCTGTTCATCAACGCGGAAGATATCGATAATCGCCCGCGTCACTCCCGGCTCGCGACCGGTTACCTCCACGTGGAGGATCACATGATCGCCGTCGACAAAGGCCTGCTTGATAACGCTGCGCGAGTCGGGATATTTACTCTTCAGGAAGGCGATAAACTGCTGAAAGCCTTCAACGCCGTCTTTCGCCATCGGGTTATGCTGTATGTAGCGGTCTCCGAGATAGGGCCTGGCGGCGGCAAAGTCCTTGTCATTTAACGCTTTGTTATAAAAATCAATGACGTTCTTCTTATTCAGCTGTTCGCTTTCACTGTTGCCCGCAAAAACAGCGGGCGACAGGGCGCAAAACAGGGAAAAGGCGATGAGCGATTTTTTCAACATACATCCTCCGGCGGTGATTGTAGTAACAGGCATCTGGCCTGTCAGGGGGAATCAACCTCCCCAGCGGCCTTTGAGGTAGTTAACGGCCTGCTGGGTCTGCGGCTGATTAAGGTAATTCTCTCTGAACAGAATAGTGCCCTGAATTTGCGGCATGGATTCATTCAGATCAAGCTGCTTTTTCAGCTCCGGCACGCCGCCGCTAATCATCCAGTCAGGCTCCCTCTTTGACGGTTCGCCAACTTTGTACAGCGCCACGCCGATATAAAGCCGGGTGTGGGTAGGCTTCACCACCTCAGCCCACCACTTTGCCAGCACATCGTAGCGCGCGGCGTCGCGGGCGAAGGGCCAGTAAATTTGCGGCGCGATATAATCCAGCCATCCCTGCTGAACCCACAGGCGGGTATCCGCGTAAGACTCATCGTAGGCCGCCGCGCCGCGGGTATCGGACCCGGACGGATCGTGAGAGCGATTGCGCCAGACGCCCGCCGGGCTGACGCCGAATTCTACGGCGGGGTTCAGCTGCTTGATAGTGCGGGAAACCTGCTCAATCAGCAGCTGGGTATTGTGCCGCCGCCAGTCCGCTTTGGCAGCAAAGCCCTGGCCATACTGCTGGAACGTCCGATTGTCGTTCAGCTTCGACCCCGGCGTTTCGGTATAGAAGTAATCATCGAACTGGACGCCGTCTACCGGATAGCGCTCTACGACCTCTGCCACGATGCTGGTGATCCAGTCGCGCACTTCCGGGATCCCCGGGTCGAGAACGAAACGGTCTCCGGAGGTACGGATCCACTCCGGATGCAGGACATAGACGCTGGCGGGAAACTGCGAAAGGGTACTGTTAAGCTCGGTGACGGTTTTGGGGCGAGTATTGACCGAGACGCGATAGGGGTTGAACCATGCATGAACGCGCATGCCGCGCTTATGGGCTTCATCCAGCATAAACTTTAACGGATCGTAGCCCGGGTCCTCGCCGATTTTACCGGTCAGCATATCGGACCACGGCAGGATCTTCGACGGCCAGAGCGCGGTGCCATCAGGTTTCACCTGGAAAAAAACGGTATTGATACCGAGGCTTTTTAAATTATCCAGCTTGGCAATCAGCGCCTGCTGCTGCAGGGCGATGCGGCGATCGGCGGTAATGCCGCCGTTCACGGATTCCAGCGGCGGCCAGTCGAGGCGCGAGACGGTTGTCAGCCAGACGCCGCGCACCGGCTCGTGGCTTTTGGGTAACGTCGGCTGCTTTGTTGCGGGCGGCAGCGGCGTGACAAGAGAAACGGGCGGTTTACTGCCGCAGTGCGACAGCAGCAGCGCTGCAGCGATAGCTACGGCGGATGCTTTTACTTTTTTCAGGATGCTATTACGGGAGTGAATCGTCATATTTGCCAGCATTTCTGGTCAGCGCACAAAGAAGTCATTTTCGTATTATTCTACTTTAAGTCAATAATTTAGCCATAGACAGCGCCGCTTTTGCCTCAGCAAATTTCGCAGCCAGTCGTCTGCGCCATCACGCAACGGCTGGCCATGATATATCATTGATATGCATTAAAACTTGATCGGTTCAGGGCGAGTTTAAAAAGGATTTGTTAAAATCTGGCCAAACAATTGACCGCCGGCCCCCGATGGCGAGTCTAACTGGATTAGCATAATGAACTACTCATCGTCACGCCATCGTCTGTGGATAATCCTATTTCTCATGGCATTAATCAGTCTTGGCACCGGTCTTTGCTACTGGCAGATGCAAAAAAAGGTGGATAAGGATATCCAGTCACGGCTGCAGCAGGCGATAGCCAGCCTTGATGTGACCGTTTCCCACGCCGAACAGGCCGCCGACCTGGCGGAACCTTTTATGGGAAAAAACTGCAATGAGAACGTCCTGACGGAGCTGCGCACGCTGGTGGCGACCATTCCCGACGTGCGCTCGGTAAATTTAGGGCGGGATAACGAGATCTACTGCACTTCGGTTTTTGGCGGACGCAAATTTCAGTTTGATAGTACTCAATATACCCAAGGGTCGTTGCAGTTATTCCAGGGGAACGATATTACGCCGTCTCATCCGTTAATGGTGTATAGCGAACAGGACGACCGGGGGAATACCACGCTGATAGGTATTGACGGCTATTATTTATACAATATTTTATCCGTTCTGGATGGCGATGCTCATCTGTATCTTCAGGTTGGTAATCGGGTAATGAACCGCAAAGGGGAAGTCACCACGACGCCGAAGATCAAAATTCCCGTGCGTCTGACCTCTGAGCAATTTAATTATTCGGTCATTGCCGATCGCGGCTTTGCCTCCGGCGCAGTCGCATTTATCCGCTATGAACAGCATACCCTCATCGCCATTCTTCTCGCTTCCTTGCTGCTCGCCTTTTTGTTCAGAAACTATCTCCGCTATCGGCAGACGATTGAGTACCAGCTGAGGAAGGCGATCGAGCTGAAGCAGCTCAAACCGTATATTCAGCCGATAATTAACGATGAGGACGGCGCCATTATCGGCGGCGAGGTGCTGGTACGCTGGGAACATCCCAAACAGGGATTTATTGCGCCGGATAAATTTATCTCCGTTGCGGAACAGACCGGTTTGATTAAAGACGTGACGGCGATTTGCTTTGCGGAAGTAAGCCGACAGCTCCGTCGCCAGCAGTCCCTGCTCCCTAAAGGACTCTTTATTTGCTTTAACACCAGCTCGGTTAACTTTCAGGATGACGAAATAGTCCAACTCTGCCAGACGTTTATCCAGGAGCTGAAAGAGGCGGAAGTTCGGCTCGTCCTTGAGATAACCGAGCGGGAGTCGATTGAAAATACGCTGCAAACCTCGGAGGTGACGGATAAGCTGCGGCGCATCGGGATTCAGTTTTCGTTGGATGATTTCGGTACCGGTTACGCAAACTACAGCTACATCCAGCAATTTAATCCTGAGATTATAAAAATCGATAAGGTGTTTACCTTCAATATCGTCACCAATAATGCTTCCGCGCTGGTGGTCAAGAATATGGTGAATCTGGCGAAGAAGTTTAACTGTCAGATTATCGCCGAAGGCGTGGAGGATAAGGAGCAGCTTACAATGCTCAGGAATATGGGCATCGCTATTTACCAGGGCTACTACTTCTCACAACCGGTGCCGGTTGGCGAGTTTATCAAAATGCTGCCACGTTCATTTCGCTAGTCAGGAAAGGGCTGGTTTGTTCGATCACAAACAGGAAATTAAAAGGTGATCGACTCGGCAAAACCGAATCGTAATTTCCTGTTTCACCTGAAAATTTGTCATCATTGAGGAACAACTCAACAACACGGAGGTTGTCTTGTTCGAATCTCACCTGAATATTTTTATCCGCGCGGTTTTCGTTGAAAATATGGCGCTCAATTTTTTCCTTGGCATGTGTACTTTTCTCGCTATTTCCAAAAAGATCGATGTCGCATTTCGGCTCGGGATCACCGTGACGGCGCTGCTAGCCATTGCGACGCCGATTAACAACCTGATTTATCATCACCTACTGAAAGAAAATGCTCTGATTGAAGGCGTGGATCTCAGTTTTCTCGATTTCATCACGTTTATCGGCGTCCTTGCGGCGCTGGTGCAGATCCTGGAGATGGTGATCGACAAATATTTCCATGCGTTAAACCATGCTTTAGGGCCGTTTCTGCCGCTGTTGACCATCCACTGCGCCATTTTTGGCGCGACCATATTTATGGTGCAGCGTGAATACAGCTTCCTTGAGTCGCTGACTTATGGCACCGGATGCGGTATTGGCTGGACGCTGGCGATTGTGGCGCTGGCTGGCATTCGCGAAAAGCTGAAATATGCCAATATGCCGAAAGGGTTACGCGGATTAGGCAGCGTGTTCATTACCGCCGGACTCATGTCGCTGGGCTTTATGTCGTTCGCCGGTATTTCCCTGTAAACAGAAGTCGGGAACCATGAGAGAGTGCGTCTGGCCTGACGACGTTTTACCGAAATTCTGCCGTACACCTTTGGGCGCGCACGGCAGAAGAGGGCGCTGGCGGGCGATGAACGCGCGTCGCGGGTTCATCGCACCGGGCTTGCTGGCGGATTTCAGGGGTAGTTGAAAGCCTCTGGATGGTTTTCCAGACTGCCGCTCAGGGCTGCAAAGAGTACCGTTTTCCCATCGATGGATAATGGATCGCTAACGTTAAGCCAGGTCAGCTTTTCCTGGGATGTCTTGTCGTCAACGGTGGAAAAAACTCCGGACATTTGTCTGGATTTTTCCGACCACAGCACCGCGAGCCTCTCCGCAGCGCAATCGTGAGGTTTGCAGACGCTGAGCACCTGATAAACATCCTCGCCAAGCTTTACCGTACGCGCGGGCGTGGTCGTGCCGCCTGAACTGACCCAACCGGGCAGGTGATGTCCTTTGAGCATCTGATTAAACGCGGCGGGCTCCTTTTTGGCGAGGCTGTTCAGCGTAATATCGTCCTGTGCCATAGCGTTTGCTGACGTCGCCAGAATAGCCAGCGCGGTAAACATTTTAAGCATAATAATACTCCTGTGATCTTTCCGATTCCGTTTAACGCCTGTTAATCATGGCTCTGGTTGGCGGTGAATGCAAATTTGCTCAGCTGGCTTCTCTATATTCCGCAAATGGTCGGAAAGTGGTGATTTCATTTCTTATGGTTTTGTAAAAAAGAATGTCACTATAGAATGCGAATTACTTATAAAGCATATAAAACCGGCAGTGATTATTACTATCGCGAGCTTTTATTCAACATTTTCGTGCCGTTGGTTGAATCACCATTAAGATAACGCGTCAATAATGGCTCAATCACGGTGCTTATTCGCTTGACCGCTAACGTATAATAGAATCCAGACTATTCTGCTGTTATTTTTCGGTTAATTAATGACGGTGTCATTTCACAAAAGAAAATTTGATCGCCGGCATCGCGCTTGTTAAAGTTCGCGCCACTTTTCAGGAGGGTATGATGAAAAAGACTCAATTCATTATCGCGTGTTCTTTAATTATGGCTTCAGGCTCTGCCCTGGCAATGGGCTTTACCGCTGAGCAGGGGAAAAACTTTACCAATCTTAATATGGAAATCGGTAAGAGTTCTTCCGGCCTGTATGCGGAAAGTAACTGGATTAAAAATACTCAGGACGGAAGTCAGCTTGGCGGCGTCGGCGTTGGCTACAATCTTGCGCTGGGTCCGCTCACGGCGAATATTGGCACAAAAGCCGTATATCTCGGGCCGAAGAAAGGGGACAACGGCGTCGCCTTCCCGATTGGCGGCGGCATCGATCTGGCGCTGACTGACAGTATCCATCTGTACGGCGAAGGATATTCCGCGCCGGAAGGGTTAACTAACAGCGTTAAAAATTACGTCGAAGCGAATGGCGGAATTAGCTGGACGCCGTTGACGCCGCTGACTATCAAGGCTGGCTATCGTCACGCGAGCGTTGATGGAAAAGATGGCCGCCCGGGACATACTATCATAGATGGCGCTTACGTAGGCGCTGGCGTGACTTTCTGATATGACGGTCGGGAGCGTGGGCTCCCGACATATTACTGAGCACTGAGAAAAATCTCAAAAGGCGCTTTCAGATGCTTAGCTGTTTTTGGTCTGTACCCAAAAAGCGTGAATGAGCCCTGGAATGTAGCCGAGGATCGTCAAAATAATATTGAGAATAAACGCCCAGCCAAACCCTTTTCCCAGCAATACTCCCAGCGGGGGTAGAATAATCGTTAAGACAATTCGCCAGAAACCCATAATATCTCCCTGTGTTGTTAGCTAACTTAATACTATTTTAGTGGCTGACGGTATTTTTGCAAATTTTAGCTTTTTAAATCATAAGCCTGCTAACTTTTCTGAGTTTCAAATACTACATATTTAATAAATTTCAAAGCGCTAATTTACGCCAGATATCTATATGGGATTACTCCAGGTTATTGCTTAAATTATGTTCTTCAAAGCTCAGTGGAAAATTTGTACGGAAGAGGGGGGAATTACGCGCAATGATAGCCTGCCGGGTGGGGTAAATTGCGCTACACTGCCCGTCCAGGGGATAAGATATTGACGGCGGGGTTACATGGACCACATCGTTCTTCAAAAGGTCATCGCCATCTTTCTGATGGTTTGGTGGGGTTGGGATATTCTGAGAAGAAAAAAGAAAAAGCAGAACCCCGATCCCCTTATTGCGCAGGCAAACGCTGCGGAGCGCTATCAATGGCGCTACTTGCGTTGGGGATGGCGACTCTTGCAATTCGCCTGTGGCGGGTATTTGCTGATAATGATGGTCACCTTTCTGTTACGCTAGCGCTGGCAGGTGATAAGAGAGCCGCTACCGCGGCTCTTTTGCTGACCAGGCACGTATCCGGAGGAGTTGCGCGCCAGCTCTTTTAGGCTACGCCGGTACCGCCATCTGAGCACCAGACCTGACCCGAAGCGTAGGAGCAGGCGTCGGAAGCCAGAAGGACGTAAAGCGGCGCAATCTCAACCGGCTGTCCCGGTCGGCCAAGCGGCGTATCCTCACCAAATTTTTGCACCTTCTCCTGCGGCTGGCCGCCGCTCGACTGCAACGGTGTCCAGTAAGGGCCAGGGGCAACGGCGTTAACGCGAATACCGCGCGGGCCAAGCTGCTGCGCCAGGGATTTAGTAAACGCCACGTTGCAGGCTTTGGTCTGGGCGTAATCCAGCAGAATCTCGCTGGGTTTAAATGCCTGCACGGAAGAGGTCCGCCCCCGCAGACAGGTGACGGAGGGCGGCTTTGGTTATCCAGAACGGCGCATAGACGTTGGTTTTAAAGGTGGCATCAAACGCAGCGGTGCTCAGCTGTTCAATGGATTCGCAATACTGCTGTCTGCCGGCATTGTTCACCAGAATATCCAGCCCGCCCAGCTCGGCTACCGCTTTTTCAACCAGGGTGTCGCAAAAAGATTCAACCCGAATATCGCCGGGAATGGCGACGGCTTTTCGTCCCTCGGCCTGAATCAGCGCGATAACGGCAGCCGCGTCCGACTCTTCTTCCGGCAGGTAGCCGATGGCGACATCCGCGCCTTCACGCGCATAGGCGATAGCGACAGCGCGGCCAATACCTGAATCACCGCCGGTAATAAGCGCTTTTTTTCCCGCGAGCTTCCCGGAGCCGATATAGCTGGTCTCACCGTGGTCGGGAAGGGGCTTCATTTCAGATGCCAGCCCCGGAGCCTGCTGCGGCTGCTCAACAAACGGCGGAAGAGGATAATGTAGCGATGAATTATTTCCTGTTGTCATACCGGCCTCCTGATAAATGAAATTTAAGATTAGCCAATCGTTGTGATTGAGCGAGCAAAAAGCGTAAACCAGGAATAATTAACTTTGTAAAACCAGGAATTATTTACCTGACAATTAGTTCAACATGTAATACCAGAACAGCGCAATTTCATCTTTTTCCGCTAAAGCGTTGTAGAGATATCGATCGTATCCTCCAAGAGTAAAACCATAATTTCGATAGAAGAGGCAGGCGGGCACGTTAACGTTCTGCGTCTCAAGCTTTAATCCCGCAGCGTTCATACTGCGGGCCCAGATATGGGCGGCGGCCATGAGCTTGTTGGCCGCGCCGGCTCTGCGATGTGAGCTTTCAATGGCAATATAATCGACGGAAATAAACCTGTTCCAGCTCAGGGATGCGGTGATAAAACCGGCCATCTGTCCCGCTTCGGTTTCGGCAATCAGGAATATTGCATCCGGATTAATACAGTGGTTTTCCAGCGTCTGGATATCCAGCTCATAGGTTTTATTATAAGCGCAGGGAAGTGTCTCAATTTTCAGATCATTATTGATGAAAGGGCCTCTGGCAACCTGGCTGACCGTGAAGGAAAAATCACAATATTCGAGGCGAGCAAGGTCAGAATTTAATCCTTTACGAATCTGCATAGCATTCCTTATTTTTTAGCGATTTATTAATGATAGACAACGTCGTTAAAAATAACAGTCAGGCCATCAACAGCGCATTCGTCCAAACCTGGGCTAATCTTATATTTCATGCTGCATTTCCTGCAGGTCGTTTGAGGACATTGAATGGAATCCATATCGTTTAAAAAGCATTGGGGGGCGGAATTCATTTCCGCGGATATTGTCCGCTTTCGCGTCTGGGCCGAAGGTCAAAAGTCGATGACGCTTAGCCTGAGAGACCGGGATATTGCGATGGAAGCCGTGGGAAATGGCTGGTTCCAGATCGATGTCCCTGGCGTTAAGCACGGGGATGAATATCAGCTTCGTTTAGCCGACGGCCGCCTCATTCCCGACCCGGCCACCCGCGCGCAGCGCGATGATGTCAATGGCCCCTCAGTAGTGATCGATCCCCGACGCTATCAACCGGTTAACCGTGACTGGAAAGGGCGTCCCTGGGAAGAAACCGTGATATATGAACTTCATCCGGGCACCTTTACGCCAGAAGGCACCTTTGTCGCCGCTATCGAAAAGCTCCCCTGGCTGGCAGAGTTGGGGATCACCCAGATAGAGGTTATGCCGGTGTCTCAGTTTGGTGGTTCGCGCGGCTGGGGCTACGACGGGGTACTACTTTATGCCCCGCACTCAGCTTATGGTACCCCGGCGGATTTTCACGCCTTCATCGATGCCGCTCACGGGTTAGGGCTTTCGGTGGTTCTCGATATCGTGCTGAACCATTTTGGTCCGGAAGGCAACTATCTCTCTTTGCTGTCGCCGGGCTTTTTTCATCAGGACCGAATGACCCCCTGGGGTAATGCCATCGCCTATGAAAACGAGGCCGTGCGTCAGTATATTACCGATGCGCCGCTGTTCTGGCTTACCGAGTATCAACTTGATGGGCTGCGCTTTGATGCTATTGACCAGATTGAAGATCGCTCCGCCCGGCACGTGCTGATAGAAATAGCCGAGAATATCCGCGCGGCTATACCCGACCGCCATATTCACCTGACGACGGAAGATAGCCGTAACGTGATTTTCCTTCACCCGCGCGATGAAAACGGGCACACACCGCTGTTTACCGCTGAATGGAATGATGACTTCCATAATGCCGCGCACGTTTTCGCGACCGGTGAAACCCATGCGTATTATCAGGATTTTGCGCATCAGCCGGCAAAGAATGTCGCTCGGGCGCTGGCGGAAGGATTTGTCTATCAGGGGGAGGTCTCTCCACAAACCGGGCAACCTCGCGGCGTCTCCTGCGTCGTTCAGCCACCGCAGTTCTTTGTCGACTTTATTCAGAATCACGATCAGACCGGGAACCGAGCCCATGGCGAAAGGCTTATCTCCCTGGCCGGCGCTGAGAAAACGCGCGTGCTGCTTGCCGCATTGCTTCTCTCTCCCCACATTCCCTTACTGTTTATGGGCGAAGAGTATGGTGAAACCCATCCTTTTCTATTTTTTACCGATTTTCAGGGTGCTCTCGCCAAAGCGGTAAGAGAAGGGCGGGCAAAAGAGTTTGCCGGACACGCAGGGCATGATGCCTCCGTTCCGGATCCGAACGATCCTCAAACCTTTATCCGCTCTAAGCTCGACTGGCAGAAGGCGGCAAGCGAGGAGGGGAAATCCTGGCTGCGCTTTACCCGCAACCTTATCTTACTGCGCCATCGCTATATCGTCCCGCTGCTCGCGGCAGGGGGCACCGTGGAAGGCAGGATCCTGCACGCGGCGGCGCATGCGCTGGCGGTGAGCTGGCGCTTCCCCGACGGGACGCTCTCCGTGGCGCTGAATATCGGCGCGGACCCCGTGACGGTGCCGGAGATACCGGGAGAGGTCATTTTTAGCTGGCCGGAGCGGCAGGAAGCGTTAACGCCAAACAGCATTGTTGTCCGTTTTGCACATGGAGAAGCTTCATCATGATCCCTTCCGCAACCTATCGTATTCAATTCCGTAATGGTATGACCTTCGATCGCGCGGCGGCGCTGGCCCCGTATCTGAAAGCGCTGGGTATTAGCCATCTTTACGCGTCGCCGATATTTACGGCGACCACCGGCTCCACCCATGGCTATGATATTACCGATCCAAACGAAATCGACCCGGCTATTGGCGGGCGCGAAGGGTTTGACCGGCTGGTAAAGGCGCTGCGGAGCGCACAAATAGGCCTGATTCTGGATATTGTCCCCAACCATATGGCGACCTCTCTGGAGAATCGCTGGTGGCGGGACGTCATTGAACAGGGTAAGCACAGCGCCTGGGCCAATTATTTCGATATTGACTGGACGCGTCTCGTTACGCTGCCGTTTCTGGGGGATACCTTTGAGGCAGAGCTGGAGAGCGGGGCGCTTGAGCTTAAGCGCGATCCTGAAACGGGGAAACCGGCGTTCGTCTATTACGACCAGGCCTGGCCGCTGAATCCTGAAAGTCTGGCAACAGGTGAGCAACTACTAACTTCGCCGGATCGCGACGCGATTGTGGCGCTGCACGAGGCGCAAAGCTGGCGGCTGATGTCGTGGCGGGAAGCGCCCAGACAGCTCTCCTGGCGGCGCTTTTTCGAAATTACGGGCCTGATTGGCGTCAGGGTCGAAGAACAGGCGGTATTCGACGATACCCACCGTCTTATTCTTGAACTGGTACATGCCGGTATCGTCGATGGTCTGCGCATCGATCATATCGATGGGCTTGCCGACCCATTAGGGTATTTGCAGCGTCTGCGCCAGGCCGCCGGGCCAGAATGCTACATTACGGTGGAAAAAATTCTTGCGAAAGGTGAGCAGCTTCCCGCTGATTGGCTCGTCTCCGGCACCACCGGATATGAGTTTATCGCTTCGCTGGCTGAAGTGCTGGTGGATGACAATAATCTCGACCAGCTGCAGCAGGTGCATGACGAAGCGCTCGGCGGCTCGGTAGATCGTCACCAGGCGCTGCGTGAGGCGAAAGGGCTGATGGCGGATCGCAACTTTGAGGGCGAATTTACCACTTTGTTGAGGCTGGCCATCGAACTGGCGCAGCGTAATAGCATGGAGGTTGAAAGCGAAGCGCTGCGCCACGCATTACGTGAACTGCTGCTGGCCTTTCCGGTATATCGCACCTACGGTACCGCTGAGGGGATGAGCGCCGAGGATATTACGCTATTAAACCGGGTCGTCGATCGGGTTAACGCTCGGGAAAACCGCCCCGATCCCAGGGCCCTTGAGGTCATTATCGCTATCCTGACCGGCAATTTACAAACAAGTAGCCTCGATGCCGCCTCGCTTTTCAGGACCCGTTTTCAACAGCTGACAGGGCCGTTAATGGCTAAATCGGTCGAGGATACGCTGTTCTTCCGCCATAACCTCGATCTGGCGCTGAATGAAGTCGGCGCGGATCCCACGCCGCGCGCTTTCTCGCTTTCTCGTTTCCATCAGGAGATGCGTATTCGCCTTGCTCGCCAGCCCGACGCGCTGCTGGGAACGTCGACGCACGACACTAAACGCGGGGAGGATGCGCGCGCCCGTCTGTATACCTTAACGGAAGCTCCGCAGCTGTGGGCGACCAATCTTGCGCGCTGGCGTCAGATGAATCAAACCCTGGTGCGTTTTTTGAACGACGGTACGGCGCCGAACGCGGCAGATACGTGGATGATCTATCAGGCGCTCGCCGGCGTGTGGCCTGCAACGTTGCTGCCTGACGATAGCGCAGGGCTGAAAGCCCTCGAAGAACGTTTTCTCGCTTTTATGGAAAAAGCGCTGCGCGAGGCTAAGCAAAGAACCGATTGGATCGACAGCAATGAAAGCTATGAAAGCGTCGTACTGAACTATGTTCAACAGCTGTTTTCTGCTGATAACGCGCTGTTTCTCAATGATTTTTACACCTCCCTGCAGCCTTTTGTCCGTGCCGGTCTGGTGAACAGCCTTAGCCAGACGGTCATCAAACTGACTGCGCCTGGGGTACCGGATATTTATCAGGGGAGCGAGGCGCTAAACTTTAGCCTCGTCGATCCGGATAACCGCCGTGAACCTGACTTCGCCGCCCTGGCACAACATCTTGATAGCGGAAGCGCGGAACTGTTTCATCATGAAAGCGCATGGCGAGACGGACGGTTGAAGCAATTCGTCACCGCTTCGTTTCTCAGATTAAGGCAGCAGCATTCCGCGCTCTTTCATTATGGTGACTGGGTACCATTAAAAGTCGCGGGTGAAAGAGCAGATAATTTTATCGCCTACGCGCGTATCAAAGACGAGGAAGCCCTCATCGTGGTGGTTCCTCGGCTGGTGTTTGACGTGGCGGCGCACGGGTTGGTCGAGTCATCGGCGCAACTGTGGGGCGAGACGGCAGTATCGCTCCCGGAAGATCTGGCCGGAAGGCGTTATTGCGATGCATTAACCGGTGAAAGCCGTCTGGTAGAAGAGACGCTCGATCTGGCGTCAGCAACCGGGTGGTTATTGACACTTATTAGTGAAAAGGAACGTGGGGAATAACAATGTCAAAGGAAAATGCTTTTATCATACGGCCAGGCCACGGCCAGCAGTTGGGGGCTAATTTCGACGGGAAGGGGGTGAACTTCGCACTGTTTTCAGCGCATGCTGAACGCGTTGAGCTGTGCTTATTCGATCCTTCCGGTAAAACCGAAATAGCCCGGCTTGAACTGCCTGAATATACAGATGAGATCTGGCACGGCTATGTACCCGATCTGCAGCCCGGCGCATTGTACGGTTATCGGGTTTACGGACCTTACGATCCGGAAAACGGTCATCGCTTTAATCCCAATAAATTGCTTATCGATCCCTACGCGCGGGAGCTGGAAGGCGATGTTGAGTGGAACGATGCGCATTTCGGCTACGAGTTGGGCCATGAGGAGAGCGACCTGAGCTTTGATAGTCGCGATAGCGCGCCATATACGCCAAAATGTAAGGTTATCGACCCGGATGCCTTCGACTGGCAGGGGGAAAACCGTCCCAATGTCCCCTGGCCGAAGACGGTTATCTACGAAACCCATGTCAAAGGTTTTACCCGGCTTAATCCGGCGCTTCCTCAGGAGCTGCGCGGCACATTTGAGGGGCTTGGGCATCAGGCTTCCGTCGATTATATTAAAAGTCTGGGCATTACTTCCGTCGAACTGCTCCCCATACACTGGTTTCCCGATGACCAGCATCTGCTCGATCGGGGGCTGAAAAACTTCTGGGGTTACAATACGCTAGGCTTCTTTGCTCCCGCTTCCCGCTATTATGGCCCTGAAGGTATAGCGGGCTTTCGCAACATGGTGCGCGCTTTTCATGATGCCGGCATCGAAGTGATCCTTGACGTGGTGTATAACCACACCGCGGAAGGCAATGAGCTGGGCCCGACGCTCTCATTTAAAGGTATCGATAATTTCTCTTATTACCGGACGATGCCGGATCAGCATCGTTATTACATTAATGATACCGGGACCGGGAATACGGTGAATACATCGCATCCCCGGGTGCTGCAGATGGTTATGGATTCGCTACGGTACTGGGCGCAATCGATGCACGTTGATGGCTTTCGTTTCGACCTCGGGACTATTCTTGGACGCGAGCCAGAAGGCTTCGATCCGCGAGGCGGTTTTTTCGATGCGGTAACCCAGGATCCGGTTTTATCGAAGCTTAAACTGATTGGTGAGCCGTGGGATATTGGCCCCGGCGGCTATCAGGTCGGCGGTTTCCCGCCTGGCTGGGGCGAGTGGAACGACAAATATCGTGATACGGTGCGGGAATACTGGAAGGGAGATAACGTCTCCAACGACTTTGCCGCCCGCTTACTGGGCTCGGGCGATCTGTACGATTTACGCGGTCGTCGTCCGTGGTCCAGCGTCAATTTTATTACCGCCCATGACGGCTTTACGTTGAACGATCTGGTTTCATATAACGAGAAGCATAATGAAGCCAACGGTGAGGACAATAACGACGGGCACAACGATAATCGTTCCTGCAACTATGGCGAAGAAGGCCCAACGGAAAATCAGGATATTATTGCCGTCCGTGAACGCCAGAAGCGTAATTTTCTGGCAACGTTATTTTTCTCCCACGGTACGCCGATGCTGCTGGCCGGCGATGAGTTTGGTCGTTCGCAGCAGGGCAATAATAACGGCTACTGCCAGGACAGCGAGATTTCATGGTTCAACTGGGAAGCGCAGTCTGAGCGGGATCGTGCATTACGAGACTTCACCCAGCATCTGATTGCACTGCGCGCGGAGCAACCGCTTTTACGTCGTGAAAGCTGGCGCGACGGGCTCGAAATACGCTGGTTTAACGCCGGCGGCGGTTTGCAGCAATCAGAGCAATGGGATGAGGGTTCGACCTTAGGCCTTGCCATCAGTCGACCCGATCTTGAGAAGGAGGAGGGCATCTGGCATGACGTGCTGATGCTGTTCAATCCCTTTGAAGGCGATGTTCCGTTCCAGATCCCGCAGTTTGGCGAAGGCGGCTGGGTTCTCGAGCTGTCGACCGCAGAGGAAAAAACAGACGGCGCGATTATTACCGAGACAATTGATTTTGTTCTGGCCGGGCGCAGTATTGCGCTATTCAGACGGCCTTAGCCTACAAGACAACCCGGCGCAGATGGCCGGGTTTTTGTCATGTTGAAAAAGAGGTAATAATGTTCGATCCCGTAAACCTGCAATTGTTTGAGTTAATTTTCCATCTGGAAGTTAGCCTGCATCAGGCATCAACACGCCGCAGCGCGCAGCTTTTGCAGCAGTTGTTGCATGACGAATTTCTGGAGATAGGCCGTAGCGGAGAACGTTACGATAAAACGCAGACCGTAGCAGCATTAATTAACGAGGACGTGGAGGCCATCAACGCTTACAGCTTTCAGTTGGCTTTACTAACCAAAGATTGCGCGTTGCTTACGTACCGCAGCGAGGTTATCGATTCAGACGGACGCACTGCTAAAAAAACGCTTCGTTCGTCAATCTGGCAGAGGAGCCATATTTGTGCAAATCATCAGGAATGCTGGCAGCTCAGATTTCACCAGGGGACGCCAGTGAAAGAAGTTCAGGAAGAAGAGCAGGCGAGCAAGACGGCGAATTAAGAACCAGGTGTACAGGCGTTAAGCTTCGAAAAGCCAATTTAACATAATATACATTGGGCAGGGCTATGACACTGAATCCATAGAGAATATGGGTGAATGTTATGGCGATTTTTGGCGTAAAGTTAACCAAAACCAGCAATACACAGCATGTTGTTAGTGCTTTACTCCTGATTTGTTACCGATTAGGTGAGGGCGATAACGTCGCTCACCTTTTCGGTGATGAAGTCTCCAGTATTTCCCCGCGTCAAAATGTTCAGGCTCTACCTGAGCGAATCGCAAAAATCCTCTCTGAAATTTCCCGTCGCGGCATGTTTTTTCACGTAGCGCCGCATGGAGAAAATCACGGCATATTCATTGCCACACATCCGAAAATCCTAACTAAACACGCATAGGGGGCATCATGCGCGATTTTGCTCTGGTATTTCGTCATGCGTGGGAACTGGCTAGAAAGGGCGCTGATACCTTCGGTGGTTCGGCGCGTCAGTATTTCCGCGAATCTCTCCTGCTGGCCTATAGCAACCTGAAGCGCAATGTAACCGCTAAAGACCTTGTCAAAATAATGCAGGGTCGCAGGCTGTCTATGAGTCAAATTCGGGAGGAAGTAAACGCCAAATTTAAAAAACAAACAGCAAAGAACATCGCCCGCAGAATTTGGAATATGTTTCGTTCGCCATACGTAGAAATTGAGAAGATCAAATGTCAGGCAACGGGAAAGTATTTGTATCACCTGAAGAACGCGCAGAAGAATTTTTTTGTTAGCGGGGCTATTACTCGCGCTCTCAAATCAGCAAGACCAGAAAAGAAAAAGCCTGTAAAGCTTCGCCCGGCTATGTCTAGAGATGAAATAAACGCTTGCCGGATGGCTAACGCATTTCATCAAGCCTTATCAACAGGTGTTTATGTTGCACCTACTTTAATTTGAGATAATTATGAAAAAAAGAACACAAATAATCCAGTTTAGAGCAGATGAAGATACCTATCATCGTGCGCAGGAGCGAGCGAAAGAAGGTGGTGTGCAGTTTACTGACATGATGAGAGCGGCCCTGAAATCCGTTGCTGACGCGGATGTTTCCGGTTTAGCTGACATTATCAACAGTGCTACATCTGGCAGTGAAGATATTAACCAAGCATGGCTCTATCAAAAGTGTCATGAACTGTTTGAATATCGTGAAGGTACGTTGTTTCGTAAATCAAGAAAGGGAATGGGTGAGCAAGGCACTCCTGTATATATCAGGGTTCGGGAAGGTGAAGAACACGTATTAATTCAGGGCAATCATTACCCGCTTAAAGATATCGTTTGGCTTATGGCAAACGGGAGTATTGCCGGGGAAGTGACGTATAAAAACCCTTATAGGGTAAACCTCAAACACTCTATCGAAAACCTAATGGTTGAAGCGGTTGCAGAAAAAGAAATATGCCTTATTAAATATTTAAAGGGATCTGAAAAGATCAATGTTTTGAAAGTTAAGCAGCGGGCATTCCTGTTTGATACTAATAACGACGAAATTGCTAAGGATGCAATAGAGAAATTAATTAACAACGAAAAGACAATTCCGTTACTTTTGCGCGGTGATGATGGTTGGGTTGCATCACGAACCGCCATTCATGCTTTCAAATTGGGTGATAACCAGTACGTAGTAAGCATTACATAAGGGGCTTTTATGTCGAATGAAACAGTAAAAAAGGTCATGGCAGAAAAGCGCCGTATGACCATCGGACAGTTAACAGACCAGCTTGTTAGCGGTGCTTTACGCCGTGAGTTAGGCATGGATAAAACCGAATTTGCCACGCTGGTTTCAGTTATGCGATCCACTATCCGGCGCATTGAAGGGCTGGAGGCAACGCCACGTATGGGGCTTATTTTCAACACCGCCGCCGTGTTGCGCATTGGTATTGACTTTCCAATCACAGAGGAAAGGGCAAAAAAATGACCATAAAAAATGATATAGCCGAACTTACATCTGAAAAGCTTGAGGAAATCCGCCAGCGCTACCGCCAAACTGAAGTTCCTAAATGCCATATTTGCAGCGCTGAAATGACAATACAGCGTATCTCGGCAAGTCGTATCACTTATGGCTGTGCTGGCGCTATCTACGACGAAACTGGTTGTCATTACGCTGAAGGCCGCAGCCTTGCCGATGACCACTACGCTGAATCGCGCATCACAGTAGTTGATGTAAACGACCCTGACGTTCTGGATCTGGTAGAGGCGCTGGAGAAGGCGCAGACCATCAACGCAGCAGCCGAAAAGCTGGTTCGCTGCAAAGGTCGCTATCACGGAGAGCAGAACTATCGCGCACTGGCGGCGCTGTTTGGTGTGGGGACTCCAGACCTGCCACCGCTGGATGATGAGTCCCGCACCGTGACCGTGAAGCTGCCGCCAAAAATTGAGCGCGACGATGCAGATGGGTGGTTTGTGCACAAAGGCGGGCGCGTCGGTGGTGGTGCTGCCGAGTGGTAAAACAAGGCGCTGGATGACGTCGGTGCTGAACTTACCGCCGCTGGCATCAAGGTTGAGGGGGAATGATGGCAGATTTTAGCGCAACAAAAAGAACTGTGTCGCTTGAAGATTGGGGCGAAGCACTGGAATGCATGGTCGAGTTAAACGGTAAACCATTCGATATCACAGAAATGGAGATTGAAGCCGCTTACGAGGCATATAAGCGGGTTGATGATTTTTTCTATGATGAATGGGGCGACGAATAATGACCAGCAAATTAACCAGAGAGCACATTGAAGATACTAATTATCGTGGTTTTTGGCGTGTAACCGTGTGGGCCTGTTTGTTCTGTGTAATATTTTTCTGGTTGCCCGCCATTTTAGTAGCTATTTATTACTTTTCCTCGGGGAATTAATGCGCCGTTACATCATTAGCGATAAAGACATTATCGAGGCTTTCCAGAGATGGTCTAGCCCGGAATTAAAAAACCAGAAAATGCATACCAGCTTCATACGTGAGGCGGTATGCCGCATACATCCTGACAAGGTAATTCTTCAGTATGACGTTCGCCAAAAGCTAAAGAATATGGCCTCGCGTGGTTTAGTTACTGAGGTGCGTTTAAGTCCTAACGCAACAGCCTGGATGATTATAAAAGGTGATTCAAATGGATAAAATTAAGACCAAAAGAAGCGAGCGCCGTTTGTCGCGTGACCTGATAGAAGAAGGGTTGAGGCTGGTGGCAGAACGTAGCGAGCGGGAGGGAGTGAACAAAGATACCGCTAAACGTCATGCTTCAGCCATCAGGGGAGTGATTCCGGCGCTGGGTGTAGTAAAGAGTAAGGTTGTGAAGCCGGGGGTTTGGGTTTCGCTTTATACCCGCAGCGATGCTACATCGACCGTCATCAGCAATATGAAGTTTACCGCCGTCATATTTGAGTGGGCCGGACAGCAGGAGTATGAAGATTCAGCATTTTATGCCGCTGTTGCAAATGCCATCCGTACAGCGCTGGCTGTCAGGGGGTAAGGATGCTCAGCGAGTTACTGATAATGGTTGACCGCCGCGCTCAGGCGGTCAGTTTGCGTGAGAAAACAATTATTAACGAACGTCACGCCGTCCGTATGCTGGAGCCTGTTTTATCTCTTGGGGTACGCGCTGCAAGTGTACCTGATACGTGGGTAAGATACGCCGACCGTTGCATTGATAATGGGCTGGCGGCGTCTACGGTTCGCCAGCGCATCGATTGCGTTGCGGCTGTTGTAGCCTGGGTGATTCATGCTGATATTAAATTCAAGCCAGCCGCGCCGGGCTCTTTGGGTAGGATGCTTGATGCCATGCGTACAGCGGCAAGAGCTATAGGCAAGCGGATAAAGCGTCACAGAGCATTGAGCAGGCCAGCCCGTGTAAGTGTTGACGAGTATTCTACGGTAGTGCGCGATATTGAGTCTTTACGGGATCCATATAGGGCCGCAGCCCGTATGATGCTGTGTTTTGGGATGAGGGCAACAGAAACGCTTTCACTATCTCCATCATCAATTCTTTCAGGTGGGAAGTTGTTTGTTCCTGACCGTGAGACTAAAACTCACTCAGACTTGCTTTTACCTTTGCCAGTTAAATACATTCCTTTAATTGAGGGGTGGCTAAACGTGATAGGTGAGTCAGAAATAAAGTATAACACGCTTGTAACGACGATTTCCCGTGCGGGGATTAAATGGCGCTGCCATGATTTAAGAAAATTATTTAGAACTTCCGCCGCCGTGCGTGGCGAGGATTATCTCGCAACAGAATTGATATTAAATCACGCGGTGAAGGACGTTCCGAGTGTTTACTTGCAATCTCCACCGTTCGCGGCAATGAGGCGAGTTTTAAATAATTCTATTGAAGAGTATTTACAGGTTAAAGGGTAAGAAATGGAAAGTTCAGCGATTAAAGATAATGATATTATATATCAAAAGAAGTATCCGAGAGGTTGTCAGTTTAAATTGCTTCAGCTACGAACTAATTTAAAAGCAAAGCCTGATATTTACCGCGTGGAAATGATTAATTGCAGTGGTGATAAGATTTTGATGGGAGGACGGCAAACAACACAGGAGGCGATTTCTCTTTATCAGGATATTGCGACACTTAGCCCGTCAGAAGTGGAGGCGGCATTCAGTAGTATGGTCTGACAGTAGACCACAAAGCGAGCCCGGCATATGCCGGGTTTTTTTATGCCTGAACATTGCATTACAAAGAATGTAAATGAAAGGTTAAATACTCATTAACATAAAATCAACATACCGCGCGTTAAATTATGTAGGTGAAATGTTAAATTAGTGTTATGTGGATAATTTTATAAGAATCATGAAATGATGATTAAGTAAATGATTAAAGTCTGGTTTTGAGTAAAATATCAAAAAATAAATTTAATTATTTAAATTCAAATAGTTGTGCGATTTTGTTTGTTTTTCATTCAAAAATGGCTCGATTTTTGGCGTCAATACCTTGCGTTTTTGCGTTATGGGAAATTAAAAAAATCAAAGTAAAAAATTAACGAATTGAATCATGGCGTTATAGTTGTGAGGCAAACGGATATATAAGGTTGGACATTCAGGGAAAGTATGTAGAAAAGGCCCAAAAGAGGGCGATTACTGCCATTTTATTTAAAAATGTTTCAACTGGAAACAAAGCCGAACATTTGCAGCATCCGTTATGGCTATGTGAATCAATAATCTACGTTGTTTTAGATGAGATTTATTGTTTTATTTGCCGGAAATGTTTCTGCAATCTCATCTGACCAGATGTTTTAACGTATTGACATGTGTTTGTTATGAGCAGGCAGAAAGAGGGAAAGCATAAGCATGTGGGTGAGGGAAAAATATAAAACCGCGCTCAGGCTTGTTTCTACCAGCGATTGCAGGAATCTATCACTTTTCACTGGCGTTTGATTACGGTTAAATATTTGCCCGTTCAATTATGTTTTCTCTGTTACATATTAACTGCGTTAAAAATGAGCATAACAAAAGCAACAAATATCAAACATTCATATTGGCACGTTAAATGTTATCCACATTGAAAGTGAGTGGTGATGCGTGGTTAGGGCGATATTGACCACTAACTAAAATCGTGCAGGTGGGTAGTTTCATGTTGCTTATCCACAGATTTAGCCTTGTGCATAATATTGACACGCATTACCGCTGGAGCCGTTTCTGTAATTAGTCAGGCCATTGCCTTTAAATCACCTCTATATAAAGGAGGTGAACTTCATGGCTTACGGGCGTCAGTTCGAAATAACCGTTAACTGCACAGATGGAGAGACGATCCACATTACTGATGTGGACGCTGATTTCTCGTCTGTGCGTGACGATGAAAAAGAGCCAAACGAGGCTGATTTAACGTTATGGGGTTTAACACCACAGACGCAGAACGCTATCGCTCAGGCTGGGTCAACCGTCAGTGTTGCTGCTGGCTATATAGATGAAGGAATGTTCACCCTGTTTCAGGGCGAACTTATCAGCGCCGTGACCATCAAGCCCAATGAGGTTTACGGCCTGAAAATGAAAATCTATGAGGCGCTGATTCCATTTCGGGCCAGCGTCACATCGCGCACGTTTCGCAAAGGCCAGAGCCTTAAAGATGCTGTTTTACAGGTAGCGTCCGATATGGGGCTGGGTTGTCAGTTCTCTAAATCAGCTTCCTCTCTTACCCTGGCTAAAAGTGTCAGTGCTGCGGCATTGTCCCGCGATGTACTTACCAGCCTTTGCAAACCGGTTAATGCCAACTGGTCTCTTCAGTATCAGTCAATTGTTGTCACTGCCGGTGATTCAATTCTTACTGGCGCTGCTGTTTTCTCCCCTGAAACGGGCCTGCTTGGTGCGCCACTTCTGAAGATTCACTCCCCGAAACGCACGAAGAAAAAGAACCCTTCCGAAAAAGAGCAGATCCAGAAGAAGCACGACAAAAGCATAACTACCTATGTCTGGCCCCCGAAGGGCTCACAAGTTGACTACTCAAAAGGTGCTCGCCGCCAGATGGGGGTTATTGAGGCTGTTACGTGGGAATCATTGCTTTATGGCGGGGTTGAGATCGGCGAGCAGGTAGAGCTTTCGTCTCCATCAATGGGCGAAGGCTGGATGGTTATTGTGAAGAAGATTTCCCATCGCTTTAGTACCCGCGACCGTCAGGCGTGGTCATCGTCATGGGAGGGCATCATTGCATGAGAGCCGGTAGCCAGATTCAGGCCATTGTTGAGCAGGCGCTTAATTCAGCGCTTTTTTCACTTGAGGCAACGATTGTTTCCGTCAGCGGCGGGCGGGCAACAGTCCAGCCATCCCCAAAACGCATATTCGGTGACAACTCGGAGCCGATTGCTTATCCGGCTGTTGAAAACGTTCGTTTAGTTTCGCTCGTCTGGGATAGCGGTAAGTCAGGCGTTAGCGGGCGAGTTTCTCCGGGGGATGAATGTCTACTTATCGCGCTTTCACACGGTGACGGCGACGAGCCAGACCATAAGACCATTTCAAGCGCCATTGCTATATGTGGATTTTCAGACGTTGCCAGTCACCAGATGCCGGATGAGGCAGGTTTAAGAGTATTCAGCGGTAGCGCCTTTATTGAATGGGATGACGGAAGCATTAAGGGCGATACCGGGCAAGGCGCAACTTTCGAGTTTAAGGGCAACAAAATGACCGTTAACGCGCCGGGCGGTATCGATATGACAGCGCCAATGACAAACATAAACGGGAATTTGACGATTTCTGGATCCATCAGTCAGGGCGCAGAAGGTGGCGGCAATGCTGTCTTTGGCGGCAACGTCACCATAACCGGCGATAGCAAAGCCGCTGACCACATTAGCGGTGGAAAGTCCTTCAATTATAACACGCATAAAGAAAACGGTGAGGGCAGTCAGACCGACGCCCCGACATAAGGAAAAAACCATGAAATTAAATGACCATGCGGCACAAATCGCGCTTTCTAACGGTGGCTTTCTGATGGCGGGTGACTACAGCACAACCATCGGAAAAGGCGAGATTATCAATATCACTGAGCGAACCGGGCTTGTAGTTGAGCATATCGAGTGCATCCCCTTGATTAACGCGCCGCTGTATATGGTCATGGCGACGTGCAGGGAGAGCAAAGACCAGTACATGCCATTTTACAGCGATTTGCCGTTTGAATTGCCGCATCAAGCGGCGATGGCGCAAATGTTAAATGATGCTGGTGAAGGGTTTGACCTTGATGACCTGCTGGATATCGAGTCGCTGGATTCTGCTGTGACGGTCGTCCACGTTGAAAAATGGATGCACACCGAATGAACATCACAACAACTCAGTATCGACAGGGGGTAAAGGGCTGCTTTCTTTCCACAGAGCGGCCGCAGGTTGGCGAGGCTTTAAAGCTAGTCATGCTGACGTCCAGAGGGCGACGCATTATCCCCGTTGGTGAGGTTCAGCGGGTAGAGGATGTAGGTTCTAGCCGTTGCCTTGTATGGGTTTCAAAGCTGGCATTCGTTGAGGGGATGAATTACTGATGCTGGACATTATGCAGGATGAAAGCGGAGTCATTCTCCGCAATGGCGATTTGGTGCTGGATGGTGGCATTGATGGCATTGCGCAGCAGGCAGAAATCCGCGTAGGCACTAATCGCGGCGAATGGTGGCTTGATGAAACTCAGGGGTTGCCGTGGTTGCCAGGCATTATGGCATCACGTCTGCCGGTTTCGATTGTCTCCAACATGATTAACGCAGAGGCACGGCGCACTACTGGCGTGACCGATGCCAGAACTACAACCATCAATGACGTTAAGGGGGATTACACGATCCGCTTTGCGGTTTATGTCGGTGCCGATAGCACGGAGGTGACGAGTGGAATTAATTAATGATGGCGGCTGGCACGGTGCCAGACTGCCAGAGCTACGCGGCGACATTTACCAGAAATTGCGCGACCTGCTGGGGGATATAAGCCCGGACGGTGATTCCCTGATTGGTCAGGTTATGGCGGTTGTCGCTGAAAATGACCTGAATATCGTGGAGGCCATCGGCTGGACGTTTGCTGGTTTCTTCATTTCATCAGGTGAAGGCATTCAGCTTGACGGTATCGGCGAGGGGTTCACGCTTCCTCGCTATGGATTAACCCGGTCATCTGCCGATGTGGTTTACCTGCTGGCTTCAGGGCAGGTAATCGCGTCTGGTGAGGCTTTCACTATCTCCGGTATTTCTGGTGACTGGTCGCCGTCAGGCAGTATTCAGGCCAATGGTAAAAGTGCTGCCGGGTTTGTACTGGAGGTTAAGCCTGATGCTATCACCCCGGGAAATACCTTCACCATATCCATCAACGGTAAGCCATATTCAACGCAGTACCAGACAGGCGATACGTCTGATTCGATTTTATCCAGGCTGTATCCCATCATTGCCGCCGCTGATACGTCAGTAGCCACATATTCAACGGATTACGGGTTGTTGCTTTATGCGGCAGACGGTAAATCGCTCATCCAGTTCTCATTTTCTGATGATGTTTTTTCTATCGTTCGTACCGGAATGCCCGCAACAACATGGTATGACAGCGATACGGAGTTTCCTGATGTTCGATTTGGCTATGTAGCAACAGATGACATTCTCATTCTCGCCAATGGCAGTAAAGGCTTTGAAATAGAAGATGACGAGCAATACAGAGAGCGTCTTTTCGAAGCGGCGGAGGCAGGGCGAAAGAATGTCAGCGCATCAAGACCGGGCATAAAAAATGCCGTTCTAGCGGTTGCTGGTGTGAGTTACGTCACGGTTAATACAAACCGGGGAATTGAGACCGATGCTGATGGTCTGCCGGGGAAGTCAGTTCAGGTGTTTGTTGCTGGTGGTGATAGCGACGAGATAGCGCAGGCTATATATGATGCGGCAGCGGCTGAGTGCGGTTTCTACGGCAACACATCGGGTACAGCAACTGACGGTACAACTACCGAAACAGTGTATTTCACTCGCCAGAGCTTCCAGCTTGTCTATGTTTCCGTTTCCGGTGATACATGGGATGCAGAGACAACAGGCAAACCAGACGATTATGAGAGCGTAGCTAAAAGTGTTATCACTGGCTATTTCTCACAGCTTGAAATGGGGCGTGACGTTTTCGCAGGTCAAATATCTGCCCGTTTGGTTACGGCTTTTCCGACGATGACGGATATTACCGTAACTGTCGGTACTTCCGAATCCCCGACAGGGAAAACCGTCCCCATAAGTAGCGGCGTTGTTGCGGTTACGGATTCTACTTCTGTGGTGGTGTCGTAATGGAGCCATCAATCAAAAAACCGGGGAAACTGGCAACTGAACGCCTTACCTCAAAGGTCAGGTTAAAAAGAAATATCGACCTCGTTTCCGGTATCAAGGCCAACCAGCAGGGCATGGTTGATGCGCTGGACTATCTGAAAAGAGGTTTCTCAATTAGAGAATCTTCGGGCCTTTTGCTTGATGCATGGGGGGAAAGGTTCGCCATACCACGTGAAGGCCGAGACGATGACAGCTACAAGATAGCCTTGTTTCAGGGTGCCGAGACGCAATCTGTTTCGCTTCAGTCACGCCGCGCTGTCGGTGGATTCATACAGTTAGCCTACGGAATTGCATGGCTGCGACTGAACCGGGTAGGGCTGACCACTGGCGCGGTGGGTGCGGCTTTCAACCGCGTACCGTTACGTGCTGTTTTCGTCCAGTGTGGCGCGATGGCTCCAGATATCGAACTGCCGGAAACGCTGGTTGCGGCAACCTTTGCCGGGGATATATACAGCGCCGCAACTTCTCCTAACGTCAAACTAACCCACCTCGCGCCAATGTTCCCTGGTAATGCGTTTCCGGCTGTGTGGGGTGGCATCAAGTACGAGAAGACGCAAAAAACCGTGATGGCAACCGAAACAAAAGGGATAAGAGTTACTGCGTCAAAATCCATTTTGACGCGGATAGCAGCCACACAAACCATTAATGAAAATGAGCTTGTGGAGCCATTCAACACGCTTGTAACAGTCAAAAAGATGAAGGTGACAAATGGATAGCTGGGCCAATACTGACAAAACTTATGCGGGGCAAGGTGGTGCTGATATTCCAAACAAGCAAGAACCATCTGAAGAAATGCAGGCTACCGGGTTCGCACCGACCTACTTTGATGTAAATGGCAATCTGGTGTTTGGTGACGGGATAAGCGCTCAGGTAATGAATTACATCCTTAATGACCTGTATAAAAAGTATCAGGAGCTTTTATCCAGGGTAGAAGCGCCATGAATACATTTTCGACCGTTGCTCGTAATTATCCTGTAAGTAGCGGCATTTATCCGAGCAAGAAACAACCATCGGCAGCGAAACAGGCTGATGGATTTGCGCCGACTTACATCAATGCAGGCGGAAAATTGATTGAAGGGGATCCGGTTGACGTGGCGGAGCTTAACTTCATTTTTAACGACCTGTACGCGCAGGCGGCACACATTGACCAGCTTCTTACGGCTAAGGGGAAATAATGGCATTAACACCAGATGAGCTGATTGCGATATCAGACCTTGAGAAAGCACAGATTACAGACTCTGCTGTAGTGCCTGATTGGGTTCTTCCTGCTGAAGTCAGGGGCAGTAGCGCACCAATAAACGGTATTCCGTACCCTCATCACACCATTGACGTGTTTGGCGGGCTTCTCACTGGCGAATGGTCGCTTAAGTTCCAGAACCCGTTACAGCGCGTTGTGTGCGATCTGGAGATATTCCACGGGGAGAATGCGCCAGAATCGACGCCCCCGGACTTGTCAGCGTTACAATTGACGGCGACAGGCTTTGATAAAGCTGTGATTTTTTGCCCGGCAAAAACTGTTACAGATGCCGTGCCGGAAAACTTTATGGGGTTGGTTGTTTCCGGCGTTACACCAGTGTACAGGCTGGGTGGTAAAAGGAGATTTCTGGAGCAGTCTGGAATGATTGTTATCCCGCTTACCGTGATTCTACTGTCAACACAGCCGCTGACCAGTCAGGAAACAAGCAGGGCGCTATCCGTCACGCTGAAGCGCAGGAATGAAAATCAGATGTCTGTAGCGCCAATTATCAGCGGAATGGTCTACAGTAACCCGCTACCTTCAGCCCGAGATATTGCGCAGGCGTCGTGACCGCTGAGAAATAAAAAACTCAATTTCTGATTTTGTGTCAACATTCCCCCGGTTTGTTATCAACAATTCGGGGATTTGTCTTTTATGAAAGCAACAGCGCGTAAAAAACCAGCCTTCAAAGACTTCTACGAAAATGGCATGTTTTCAAGAGTCATTGCTACTCGCACCAATAATGGCAGGTGGCAACTGTGCGGAATGCACAGAAATGGAGAAGCCGTGATATTTATTGAGGCAGCAAGAGGGGGGATAAGAGAGTGGTCTAGCCTGGAGTATTTATCCGAATTTTGTGATTCGGTTGGGGTGGTTTTGTGGGAAGTTCACAGGGGGAAAAACAAAGTACAGGGGTAAGAATTTTAAAATCACCTCACCACGTTTTTGTAGTGAGGTTTTGATAAATTATAAACTTGATTAATTATTCAGAAGGAGGTTCATTCATCGCTATTTGAATCTGATTTTCCGCCTGTTCCAGCATACCAAGACCGGACGTGTAATCAGGTGAAAACTCATACGAGCCGTAAAACTGCCAGGACACCCCATCAAAACTACTGAACAGGTCAGCCTGAGATATCCCCTCCGCATCAGAGATAATGACATTTCGCACCACAAAATGAGTTTCGATTGTCTGTGTCTCAGAAGGCAGCGCCATCCCGTTCGCGGCTGTTTTATTAAAGGTTAATTCAATATTTTTAGTAAATGACATGATCCCTCCAGATTACATTACGAATTAAAACCGCTGATGTGGTATTTAACAGATGAGTTAACCTGTAGCACATTGATATTCAATACGCCTGAACCGACTGTTACCGTAAATAATCTGTTACCATTCGGCGTGTTATCATGAACGCCAACGATGGTATACGACACCACCCCTTCACGGTTTACAGCAATAACCTCTATTGTCTGCGCCCACCCGGTTTGCGCAGAAGTCCACACATCAATAAAAACCTTCATCGACGTTCTGTTGGGGATAGCAACTGGAATGATGTCACCCGTTGTATAAAGCCCACCTGTTCTGGAATGGTATTCTGTCCATTCCAGGCTATAACCCGGAGCGGAAGAGGTTGGGGATTGTGAGGTGTAAGACCATTTTGATATTTTTCCGAGCAGGTCAGACGCGTAAATTAGTCTCGCATATTTATCGCGCAACCCATAAGCCCATGCCCGAATGCCATTAGATTGGAGGTCAATGTCAGCAGTTTTTGGGTTTGGATTTAATGCTGTCCCGCCGACACTGAAAACGTCATAACTGTTCGCTACGGGCGGTATCCAGCCGTTCTTATCCATGTTCGCAAAAAATTCTTCAAAGGCAAGCCAGTACGATTGCTGATGCCCAAGCAAATTGGGGTGAACAGTCTGTATTTCAGGCGTCCGATTGAATAATGCCGTTTCGCCATATTTAGCTACAGCATCAAACCAGTATTTTTCGACATCAATCAGCACACATCCCATCTCTACCGCGATTTGCCTGATGGCATCGTTTCCACGCAGGAAGCGAACACCTGCCTGTATGTTTACACCATTCCATTCAAACGTGACGTTTGACTCTGCCGCTGAAGGGATAATGTCCTCATCGGAAACAGGAAGTGGAGAAAATGATGGCCACACCTGATTAACAGACGGCGGCATGCTCCAGCTGTACTCAGCTATATTTGGATGCGGTGTGGTTGTCAAAACAACATCACCGCCAGCCTCCCTGACTAAATTAATCGCGGTTCTAAGACGCTGCTTAAATCCATTTTCATTGAACGTTTGCCCGGCATTATAGTTTGCCGTTGGGAAATCATTCATACCATAGACAAAGAGCGCGATATCAGGATATACGCCCTCTGCGACGACGCCAGGCCACTGATTTACAATGAAGTTATTTATCGAAGAACCATTAACCCCACGGTTTTCGAAAGTGAGAGGGTAAATTCCCTGTTTATTAACCGTTTTATTTAAGTATTCGAAAAACTTAGCAATGGGGGCTTGTGTAGCAGGGTCGGGTAGTGTTGCGCCAACCTCTACTGACGACCCGAAACCATAAGCTCTGAACAAATCCTGATAGCCGGAAACACCGTGACGATACGCTGTCAGTTTGTTCATCAGTTTCGGAAACAGCGCCTGTGATACCCCCGATGCAGCACGTACAGATGAACCGATATCACGGCCTGTTTCTGTGTTAACAAGTGATGAACCCGGAATCTCGCTTGATCCAAGAATTTCTTTCGTTAAAGAAAATGACCACGGCGTCCAGGAGAATGTTTCAGCGTTATAAGTGGAAGCTGCAAAAATGATTGTGTCAGAACTAAATGTCCGATGCAGGGGGGCACCAGAGTGAATAGTCAGTATACCTCCGTTATCATCAGGAGAGGACGCGTTTCCAGATGGTACGGGATAAATACCAGGTAAGATTACCGTATCAATATTTGTTTCTGTGTTAAGCGCAGATTTCATCATTAATGCGCCATAGTTGTTTTCGGACATAAGCACCTCATGGTTATTAACTGGTGCGATTAGAACGAATACGAGAGAGAGGATACAGAAAGCGGGCGAGCGGTAACGCCGCCAGATAGCTTGTGGCGGCATTTAGTGAGTTTCAGGATATCATTTCAAGGCATCGGGCGTATAAATCGCTCTGAGTACCGTTTAGCGCTTCAAATGCGTTCTTTCCACCGCAAGTACCATCAGCGTGAACTGGAATCAGCCAGGTATAAACCGCGCGTATTGCCGCTGGCGCTGCGTGCTGGTGGTGATGGTCGCACAGTGGCAATACGCGGGCGTGTGCGCCTGCTGCTGTTCTCCCGTCGATGTGATGCAGGCTGACCACCTCGTTAATAATCCCATGAACGTAACAGGCAATGCAGGGTAGAGCGCCGATTTTGTCCATCAGTGAGCGTTCAGCGGCACGGGGCGTTCGTCCTTTCAAACCACGCGCACACGGTTTATTTTTTGCCCGTTCAATATAGCGGGATTGTCGTTCCCGCTGTTTTTCATACTGAGCCTGTCGCCATTCCGGGTTTGCCTGTTTCTCGCGCTGGCGGGCAATAGCCCGCTGCTGATACTCACGTTGCCTTTCAAGGTGACGTTGTAACTTTTCCTGTGCGGTTTTCATGTTGAGAACCCCGCATATCAGTAAGGAAGGTCAGATTCAGGGACATACGCCGGAATTTCACTGTTGAAGCCACCACTTTCAACATGAAGGATTAGAGTTTCGATATAGCCAGCGGTGTACGCATCACAGCGACGCGCAATTTCATGAAGCTGTTGTAGCTTGATATCGGTGTCAGCGTTGCCCGTCGCGATTTCCTGCGCAATATCGACCTTTTGTTGCATCGCATCGACTGTGAGTTGCGCTTGTGCGCCTGCAATGGTGGATTCGCTGGCTTCGTTATCGCCGTCAGCGCCGACGATATCCATAATGCTGCGGGCAACTTTCATTTCAGGCTTTGCCAGCGCTTCAAAGTTGACATCACCACGCATCAGCGCCAGCGTATAGAATTCACGACAGGCGTTATACCAGTTGCGGCGGTGATAGCTTGTGTCGCTGTGTACTGAGCGCATATCCAGGCCATGCGACACATGAACCTCCATCTGACGCATAGCGATTTCGATAATTTCCGAATCGTGGCCCGCTTCGACGGCGGTAATAAACGCCTCTTCATCGTCATCAAGCGGGGTACAGTCAGGAATAAACGTCCGGGCGACTGGCGCTGACATATCGCGGGTATCATGCACATCGTTTGAATCCGCGCTGGAAATTGCAACAGAAGAAAGGGATTCTGCGATATCCATAGCAACTTCAGCGCTGACGTGTTCGCCGGTTCTGGTGTCGATAAGTTCGTCACCATCTACCTGAAAGAATCCCGCCTGTTTGTAGAAACTTTGCCAGTGCTCATCCGTCAGGCCATAGCGCAACACAGTATCGCGGGCCATTGCGTTATCGTCTTTGGCATTATCACGGGAATGGATAACATCCTCTGCAACTTCTGACGGTGTACGCAGAAACGGGTTACGGGCTTTAGCCTGGGCGATTACCGCGCTGCCAGTGAATTCACCAGCAGCTACCAGCATATTCAGGATGGATTCCGCCTTAGTGCGTTCTGATTTGGTCGGCTTCCATTTGCGGCTACTGTTTAGGGAGCGGGCCTTACGGCGTTCGCGCTTACTGTCTGCCTGGTCGATATCGTCATCACCATCAGTAATATCGAGTGCCTGACGCAGACCATAACGGCGAAAATAGGTGAAGGACGAGCCGACGCGCTGGCATTCGTCGAGGCGCTTATCTTCTTTGATAAAGGCCGGGAGCCGGAAAGATACTTCCGTGCTGGTTGGGATATGGATAAAGGTCGTCACCATGTCCAGCGGAAGCTCGTCACCTTTTTCAAACTCCTGTTTGAGCATCAGCCCATGCTGATAGATGGGCTCGCGAAGCATGTCCAGCAGTTGCGCCAGTGATGCAAAAGTAAAGTCCAGCGTTTCGTTATAGTTGTCGCGTTCCGGGTTTTTCAGTTCACGCACCAGATGTGCCAGCGATTCCTGAGCGTTGGCATACTGTTTGCCGGGCGCTACGTAGACTTCCGGCGCGGTCACTTCCGTTTTTTCGACTTCGTTTGAGGCTTTTTTATGAACGGGAATCATAGCGGAAGTTGCATAACCAGCGGCTTTAAGTGCCATCATTGTATGTACTGCCAGTTCTGCGGCGTCGGGGATAGTGAGTAATGTACTCATTGTGGTTGCTCCTTCTTGTGAGACTGAATCCCCACTTTTGAGATGGGGCGGGGTGGAGCTCAAAACCGCAAGAAGTCGGCGGACTTATTCACAGACGGAGAGGCCTGCTATTCGTCGCACTCCACCCCATAATTCAGCACTCGCGTAGCCGGAGCCACCAGAGCATAAATTCTGGGTACAAAAAAATCACGCTGACGGGGTGAATGCCGCTTCTTGTAAGGTGTTTTGAGCACCTATATAGATCTTATTTCAACTACAGATAAGAAGCAAGTATCTACTTGTGTTTTGTCCACTTCTTCAATTGCTCTGCGGCTTTGATGATTTCCTGTGGTGAGTGGAATTCATACATCCCGGCATTCCGTTCGCCAGCCCTCTCAAGCGAAAGCTGGTAGTTTGCGAAGGCATTTCTTATTTTGGCTGCGTCGCGCTCATCACTAACCAGTAACAGCGCGTGGAGGTCTGATTCAGTCAGGGTTTTGTTCGGGTAATGCCCGTTATCAGCAGATTCTTGCTGGTGGACTAATGACAGGGTTATTCGGTCTGCAACCGCATTGAATTCTTTCCGCTTTTCGCCCTTGATAGCATAGTGATAGCTGATGTAACCGCTGGCAAAAGTGCCGATAAACGAAACAAAAAGCGCTATCGTTGCCACTACATCACTGTAACTCATGAGGCTATCCTTATGTCCTATGCTGATTTTGCGGCTACTCTGGCGTTAGGTATATCAATCGGAAACCTGCTTACATGCCTGTGGTTTTGGTGGCTGAGCAAGCGTTGCTGATGCGGGATTATCTTATATTAACTACAAATAAGACGAAAGGAAGAAGGGGTGTTTTTTGCGGTAAGGGATTGTTTATGGGTATAATCTCGCCCGGTGCTTGAGGCTGTCTGCCTCATGTCACCATGTGGCAGATAGAAGAAAGCCCCGAAGGTCAATTTTCATTAACCAACGAGGCCTCTAATCTTGCGTGACAACACGATTATAGCCTCCCAAAAGCGAAGGAGGCAACTTTGTTTTACAAAGGAGTTTTTTTGTTTATCGCGATATTTATCGCGGCGTTACTGGCGTATACCGCCCTTAACCGGACGCTTTGCGAAGCGTCCATAGGTCAGGGAGGTGTGCAGGTAGCGGCAAAGTTTGCCTACGAAGCTAAGGAGAGTCGCTAAATCAGGGCGGGGATCCGTCCCCGCCTTTCTGGTTGTCTGGCATGGCCTGAGCACCTTTAAACGCCGCTCCTTCGGGGGCGGCTTTTCTTTGGCGTTACCTCTCGCATCATCTTTTGAATCCTCCAGGTAAAAAACCATAATGGCACCTGCCACGGACAGGAAGCATTGCCTGTTACCTTTAAGCCTTTGTTATTACCCTTGTGATTTCAGCCATTCCGCCCCCGGAGTGGCTTTTTTTTATTTGTACTACACGCCAGCGGTAACGCTGTTTTTGATCCTCTTCTTTCCTCGCTACGCTGCAAGCCTCACAAGGGGGGAATTGTGACAATAAAAATAAACAGGCGTGATGATGCATTTGCAAAGCTGGTGGCTGAAGCGCGGGAAGCGCCGGGGTTCAGCTATGCAAAGTCGCGCAACCGTGATTACAAGGGCTTTAACGATGATTTTCAGGCTGAAAAGTTACTTAAAAATGACGACATACAGCAGGCCGTCAGCGTTTACAAAAAGCACATCATTGCAGCGGATATCGTGGGGCGTCAGGAGGCGTTAATTGACCTTTCGGCGCGTTTCCGTGCGCCGGATTCAACAGCGGTAATGCTGGAATTGCAGGCGCTGGAGAAAATGAGGCTTGAACCGGAGGTGTTCCGCAGCCGCATGGCGGCAATTGATACCCGTGCAGTTAAAAACATCAAAAGAACAAAGCACGGATGGCAGGTTGAGGGGCTGGATAAGTCACATCTTGCCGCGCGGATCCTTACGCTTGCCGGGGTGGATATTAGCAAGCCGATAACCGACGAAGGTAAGCGCCTCGCGAGAGAAACACTGACCGAAATTTACCGGGATATGGGATTCGATGACGGCGATTGAGATAGCACCTGAGCATGATTTAGAGCGCCGTCGCTACTGGCTGTCAGAGAAAAAGAAAATGGCAGAGTGGCGGCGCGTCATGCGTTCGCTCACGACAAAACCGCACCGCGTTAAATGTCTGCGCGGTGGGCGTGGCTCCAGTAAGTCATGGAGGATTGCCGAAGCACTGATTCAGCTCACTGTGCGATATGACCTGCGCATTCTGTGCTTGCGCCGGGTGCAAAAATCTATCGACGCATCATCACATAAGCTGCTCAGCGATACGATACGCCGTCTGGGGTATGAATCAGAGTTCACGATAACTCAAAACAGTATCAAGGCTAAATCCGGCGCTGAATTCCGGTTTTTGGGCTTTCAGTCGAACCTCGACAGCATTAAATCCATTGAAGGTGTGGACATTTGCTGGGTGGAAGAAGCGCACGCGATTTCGGCTGAAGCGTGGGAAACGCTGGCCCCGACATTGCGCCGCAACGGGGCTGAACTATGGATTACCTTCAACCCGGCTTTTGCGTGGGATGAAACCTATGTCAGATATGTTCTCAATGCAGAGGATGACTGGTTTATTGAGGAGGTGAACTGGTATCACAACCCATATTTCAATTCGACGTTGGATAAAGAGCGGCTTTATACGCTGAAGTATTACCCGGACAAGTACGACAACATCTGGAACGGCGTTCCCGTCAGTGATTTACCCGGCGCTGTTGTTAACCGTGGCCATCTTGAAAAGTTAGTTGTTTCGCCAGATTCGAAGCTGGCGAAAGCGTGTCGAACTGGCGTTAAAACGGCGGTGCTCGATGTTGCTGATGATGGCGACGATGATTCGGTATTGTCGTTCTTTGACGGGCGTTTTTTGTACCGTATGGAGCGATTACAGGCACGTGACACCGTTCAGCTTGCGCAACAGGCGTTAAAGATGGCGACGGAAGAAGGCTGTACCGTCCTGATTTACGACTCTGTCGGCGTTGGTTCTGGTGTTAAAGGCGAGTTAAACAAATACGAAGATTCAGAGATTGAGTTTCGTAAATTCGTCGCTCAGGGCGAAGTGTTGCGCAAAAAGTCCAGATATCGCGGCGGGAGGCCGAACGAAGATACCTTCCACAACCTGCGAGCGCAGGCGTGGTGGGCGTATCGGGATGCAGTTAACGACTCTGTGCGCTGGATAGAGACAGACATTATGCCGCCTGATGGCCTTTTCGCGATTTCTGACCAGATACCGCGTCGATATCTCGACCGCATCCTTTCTGATTCTACTGGCGTCATGTGGGAAACCACTCCTGACGACAAAATCCTTATTGAAGCGAAGAAAAAAGTTAAAAAACGGCTGGGCGTGTCCACTGACTACGCTGACGCCATATTCCCACATCTGGTACGCATGAAATCAGGAATTATCGAATGACGAACAAAACCAGCTTGATTCCCACTGAGGGGATTTTAACGAAAGAGGGCTTGCAGCCGGCTAATTACAATGTTGACGGCTATGTCAGTATGATGACCAGCGCAGCGGCAAGCTCAAAGGGTGCGGCGGGGATGAGTTCACCGACAGCCAACCGCATGAAGGCTCGCGCCGCAGAGGGGATGATTCCGCTGGTGGCTGCAATGACCGGGGAGCTATCCGGCATAGGCTGGCGCATTATCAGCGAACCGGTTGCTGCCGCAATGCTGAACGGATTCACAGTGGTTACTGAAAATCCTGATGATTCAAAACGTATTCAGCAGATTTTTGACGAAATGGGTGCGTGGCAGGTAGTGGAAAACGCCGCTATTCTGAAGCGTCATCATGGCTGGTCTGTGCTGGTTATGGGGGAAGAGTGGGTACGCTGCCACGGCTCACACTGGATTACCCCGTCGAATGACTGGTTTGCAGACTACAATTCGCCATTTTTTGGCCTGCCGGAAGGCTGGCGTATCCAGCTTAAAAGCCCCATCGGTGGCGAAGTGTTTATTGAGCAGGAGGATTCGATCCTCTTTGGCGATAAAAACTATCAGCCGATTTACGCGATGGTTGGTATCGAATTTGGCGAACCATTGTTGTGTAAGCCTTATGCAGCTTTACAGCGGCTGGGTCTTTCGCATGAGCTAATCATCAGCATTCTTTCCCTTTCCGTTCAGGATATCTATAAAAAGAATGACTTAGCAGAAGACATGAAAACGGCTAAAGGAGAGGCTACAGCAGCCCGCAGGCTGGCAGGGATAGCGGCAACCCGTGAGTTAAATGACATGGTCGCGATTGATGCTGAAGAGGAAATTAACCGCTTACAATCCACGATGACCGGAACCGCCGACCTTGTTGATATGGCTATTAAGCTGGTGTGCGCCGAAACGGGTTTCCCCATAGCTATGCTGGCAGAGCGTAAAGGTGGTCTTTCCAATAGCGATACCAGCGCCGATGCACAATGGCAAAACCTTGTTTCTCATATCAACACCAATTACATCATTCCGGCACTGAAAAAGCTGGCTTTTCGCTATACGGGCATCCGCGCTGATTTTGTCCCGAATAAATCTCAGGGCCAAATAGACCGCGAAGTAGACCGGGACAAGAAACGAGCGGAAACAGCACAGCTTTACTATTCCATGAGAGCCATTACCAGCGAAGAGGCCCGCGCAACGGCGCAGGAGACTGGAGCGGTGGTTATGCTTGCGACCACTCCGCCCGCAACTGGCACCATTGATGACCAGAATGACGACGATTCGAACCAGAACAACGAGAATCTGAACCAGAATAGCACCAAAAAAGACAACGACGAGGCCAATAATGGCGAAGAGTGAACCACGTTACGACGCCGGGTATCCGCTGGCTATCGAACTGGTTTACGCTCAAAGGCTGGGCGATAACGCCCGGCTTGTTGGTAAATGGGTTCGCGATGCCTGCATAAAGACATACAAGGCAATTGGTAAATCCGGCGCGGTACTCAATACCGATGCCGCCGATGGTAAAGATATTTCCGTTGATGACCTGCTGGGTGATTTCATCGCCGCCGCAACGGTCAAAAAAGTGCGCGTATATATAAAGAAGAAAGCCGGAAGCAATTATTCACGCATGACGCGCGAGCAGCAGGAAAAGCTTGTCAGGTCTGTTGCTCAGGAACTTTTACCGGATGCATCAATATTCCTTAAAGCCATTCCGTCGCTGTTGAAAGATGGTGAGTTTGGGGCCGTTCCCGCCTACGCATTCAGTGAAGTAAGGCGGCAGGCAGGAATCAGCCTGGCTAAAGACTTCGCCCGAGTGACTGGCTCAAAGCCAGATACCTACCTTCGGGTTATCAATCGCACCGCTGATGATGTTCAGGCCGCTATTGTAAATGGTCAATTTGGCCTGACTGACGAGTATTACCAGAGCTATTACCAGCGCTTCCGCGTCGATGGTGTGAATCTTATTGACCTGAAAACAGGGCTATCAGCCACACCAGATACAGCGGGAGCAATATCTAAGCCGCTCGCCAGCTTAACGGATCCGATGAGAGGCGCGAGCACTGTTCCATCATTACCGGCTATGGAAGCGGCAAATACCCAGCTTGCTAACTCGGCGGTTGACGATTTCCGGCTGATTATTCGCGCTGCCGCCGATACTGATTTGGCTCCGGGTATCAAACTGCCGACCGAAAATATGGCTGACCTGATATCCATTGATATCTATGACGGCGATAAAAAGCTGCTGGAGCAAACAGCGGACTGGCTCACGGAGAGCATGGGGCGCATGGAGAACGTCTCCGATGAGGCGCTACAGCGTGGAATTAAGGTCGTCCAGCAGGGATTACGCGAGGGGCGGGGCGTTGACTATATCGCCGATAAACTGGCAACCGAAATGGAGATTCCCTATCGGCGAGCCCGCAACGTCGCCCGCAATGAGATAGGTAATCAGGCCTGGAATCTGGAAGAAGCCAACGCCCGTATTGCCGGGATGAAAATATACCGCTGGCGGGGGATGTTAGACGAACGCGAGCGAAAATTGCATGTTGAGCGCGAAGGTAAGGCATACGAGCCGACCAGACCGCCACAGGACGGGAATCCGGGGCAACCGCATTTATGTCGCTGCTTCCCTGAATGGTTGTTCTCTGCGTCGGACGTTGAAGAAGCGGAGAAAGAAATTGCTGCAAGAAACACAGATCAACGTTGACGCTATCAGGCAATGGGAGATAACCCCGGAAGGTTATCTCCAGATTGATATCCCTATCGCCCGTCCGGGCGTACTGGTTTATGACCGCAAACGCGGTGATGCATTTACGGCTAAGGAGTACCGCTCAGCCGATGAATTGTTTAACCAGGACTCAATGAATACCTTAATCGGCAAGCCTGTGACCGTGTCACATCCTCGCGGTGGTCTGGTGACGTCCAAAAATTACCGGGCCGTTTCTGCGGGGGTTGTTACTGCTGTTATGCGTCAGGGTGATGAACTTATCGCCCGCGCACTGGTTCAGGATGAGAAGTCCATCCGACTGATTCAGCAGGATAAAGATTTACGGGGTGCTTCGGCGGGGTATCAGTGCGACGAAAAGCCAAAAGAAACAGGACTATCCCCGGACGGGCAAACGTTCGACACGGTGCAAAAGGGTATCAATTACAACCATTTGAGCATTGTGCGTAACCCACGGGTAAAAACTGCAACATTCAATCTGGACGGTGAACCGATGGAATTAGAAGAGGCGTTAGCCGAAATTGAAAGTCTCAAAGCGAAAAATCAAACGCTTACGACTGATTTAAGCAAAACACAGGGCGACCTGCTGAAAGCAAATACCCGCCTTGTAAATATGGACTCAGCCAGCAATGAAGCCTACGAGCGCGGTGTTGCTGATGGTCGTCAGGAAAATGACCTGAAAGCAGCAGCTAAACGCCTGAACATCAACACCGACAGCTTGGGCGATATCAATCTGGTCAAACAGGCCATCATCCGTAAGGCAAATCCTGAAGTAAACATGGATAGCTGGACGGATGAGCAGGTGGATGTTGCGCTGTCAATGGCGCTGGTTGCCTGTGGTAAGAAGTTCGAACAAACCCCGCGTAATCCTCGCGCAGCAGTTAACACCGATGAGCAGGGTGCTCAGAAGTCAGCCCATCAGGATTATCTGGCTCGCACCTTTGGCAAAAAAGAGGCAGGCAAATAATGCAGACCACGATTAAAGACGATTTTGACGCGGGGTTGCCGGGTGATTTGGCGGTGCTGCCGTCTTTCCGTTCCTCCGCACGCGTGACCTCCCGTCGCGCTGGTGGTGAAGTTGCGCCGGGCGATGCGGTGAAACTTACCTCCGGTAATGATTCAACCTGTGTCGCTCTACCTGATGATGGTGATGTTACGGATGCCATCGGTATTGCTGTTACCGCACATTCCAATATGCCCGCCACACCGGGATTTGGTAGCAACACACGCATTGGCGTTGTCACTATAAATTGCCCGATTGGTATTGTCGAAAATGGCCCGATCCGCGTAGCGGTCAAAACGGGGGAATCGCCGAAGGTGGGTGATTTAGCCGTGCCGAAAGGCCGTAACGCCACTACCGGTTATATGGAATGGGGTGTTGCTGCATCCGGCGATAAAAGCCGCTTCCGCTTTGAATCGCCAACTCAGCGCGGCGGCACGGCAATTGTGATGGTCATTGATGGCGAACTACTGAGCGCCGGATATCCCCGCGAAGTCGCTGTAACTGGCGTTGCGCTGTCGCCTAAAACCGCATCTAAAGCCGCTGGCGCGACTCAGCAGTTTACGCCGACAGTTTCTCCGGCAGGTGCGACCAATAAAGACGTTACCTATGCATCCAGCAATGCGAACGTAGCAACTGTGGACGCATCCGGCCTTGCCACGGTGAAAAGCGGGGCAACAACCGGACAGACGGCAACCATTACGGTACGTACTGAAGACGGTGGTTTCACTGACACCGCTGTAATCACCGTTAGCTAACAGGGAAACCCTAAAAGATGAATGAGAAATATTTAGCCGCGCTTATGGCGCAGCTTTTTACCGAAGCGCAGGTAGCTGGCGCGGTGCCGGGTATCAACGTTGACGAGCAAGGGCTAATTTTTGCCCGCGACCTCATTTCCATGTCAAACGATGTTTACATGGAAGAAATGCCCGCGCCGGTCGCGTTGACCATGTTCCAGCAGGAGCCGGGAATCAACGAGGGTGCTAAGTGGGCGGGTTATCGCATGTACTCCGCGCAGGGCATGGCTAAAATCATGGCGGCATTCGGTACAGATATGCCGATGATGAGCGCTAAAGGCCGGGAATACTTCGCGCTGATGTACGATATCGGGCTGGGCTATGGCTACACCTACAGCGATGTTATGGCGGCGGCAATGTCCGGTACTCCGCTTGATAACATTCTGGCGCTCAATACCCGCGAAGCGCATGAGCGCACCGTTTCTAATCTGCTATGGCGCGGCAACAAGGAATATCAGATTATCGGCTTTATCGAACATCCGAATATTCCGCTGGTGGCGCTACAAGGTGCCTGGGCGACTTCTGACGGCGATAAGATTTGCGACGATTGCTCGGCGCTTATCGCTGCAGTAAACACCACGAAAATCTACGAAGTGAATGAATTCCATATGCCATCTAAGGCGTGGGCGCGAATTCAGGGCTTGCGCCTGAGTGGTACGCTCGGCACGGTGCTTTCATTCCTGCGTAGCTCTTACCCGGAAGTTACTTTCCGCAAAAACTCCGATCTGGATGATGACGGTATCTGTATCGCGCTGGCAAACAATCGTCGCCACTTCGCCCAGGCTACTCCTGTGCTGTTCCGTCAGTTGCCGGTTCAGCGTAGCGGGCTAGACCTGTCTATTCCGTGCCTGTCGCGCTCTGCTGGCGTTATCGTCCGTGCGCCGCTGGCTGCTGCCAAATCCTCAAAGGTGATTTAACTCATGGCTGAGAAAGAAAAGGTTTTTCTGACTAACACCACTCAGGCACCGATTCATATCGGTGCAAAAAACAGTGAAGGCACCGTTATTACTATCTCAATCGCTCCGCTGGAAGCGGTAGAGGTGGACGGCGCAACACTGACCATCGGCGGCGTTAAGCAGTTTCTGGACGAAGGCCGATTAAAAGAAGTTTCAGCCGCTGAAGCCAAAAAGCTCAATAAAGAGCATGACGGCGTAGTTGATTCTGACGACGAGTAAGGGCATAGCATGACGGTAAATGACTGGCTCGCCATTCTGCTACCGGGGGTGACACTTGATGAGGGCGCTATTAGCGCCCTTTCTTCTCAATGTGAGCGGCTTTACAACCTGCGGGCCGCTGCGGAGTACGGTTACGACATTGAGCGCCTGAAAGCGCTGTATGTTGCTGCCAATCTCGCCCCAATAGCAGTAGAAGGCATAAGCGCAAGTGTTCGCGGTGTTGCAAGTCGCCGGGAAGGGAAAGTAGCGGTGACATTCACAGAAGCCGCGCAAAAGTCTGGCTGGCAGGGTACGCAGTGGGGGCAGGAGTTTTTAGACGCAGTGGGGGATTTGACAGGCGGTTGCATCCTTATCGGTCACGCCTATTAACGGGATTTTATTCTAAAAAATGCGATTGGCCAGCTTGGCTATCAGTAATAAAAAGAGGGTCAACGCTCGATTTTGAAGATAAATGTTCTGATATTTGAAAACGTTTAACGGAGTTTGATCCATGCGTGGAGGTGCAAAGTTTGAAACAAAGGGCTTTGACCGCGTAATCCGTCAGCGCGTGAATGCGCTGGCGGGCGTCAAGCTTACCGTTGGTATTCACAGAGGGAAAATGAATCAGGGCGTCGATGTTGCGCTGTATGGAGCCTGGAATAACTTCGGCACAAAGAACGCTATGGGATGGGAGTTAATACCAGAGCGTCCATTTATGCGATTTGCGGCAGACAGAATAGCTGACTGGATGCGTACAGACGCTTACAAGGAGGTCTTGCGTGATGTTGCGCGAGGTCGCATTACTCCGCAACAGGCTATTGCTCGCATAGGTGCTCAGGCTGTTCAAATTACCAGAAAAACAATCGCTGATTCCGCGCTATACCGTCCTAACTCAGATATCACCATCGCCCGCAAGGGTTCAACAAAGCCGCTTATTCATAGCGGTACGCTTATTCAGACAGTCAATTACAGGGCTTTTGCATGAGACGATTAATTCATTACTGGCGTCCATTACCGATTGAGATAGTTGGAGGTATGCCACGCGAGGGATATTCGGAGCAACAATCCGCTTTCCTAAGTATGCAGCCGGTTGATGGTGGCGGTTCATTTCGGGCGTACCTAACCGGGCGCAAACCTCAAGATTACATGGAAGCCATTGGCGAAACGGATTTAGAGGTTACAGAAGAGGGCGAGCATAACGGCGCTATAGTCCTGTGTGCGGGTAAATATTACGAAGTGGTGCAGCGGCAGGAGTGGCAAAACGGCGTTATTAACCACTACGAATATTTGCTATTTGGTATGAAAGAACGGGACGCGCTAGCGCTGGTGGGATAATGACTAATTATACGGTCAAATTAATGACCGTTGACGGGGAATTATCATATTCTGATTATCGCGCAGAAAAGGCGACATTCTCCGCTAACGGTAACAGCAAAGATATTTTATTCACGCCATATAATTTTCGGGATCCGTCTGTGGTCAGTTCTGTTGTGCTGGATAATGGCAGCGGAACCACTATCAATATTTCGGCTGATTTCCGGCTGGATGTTGGCGATGTTGTCAAATTTCCGGCTGGCACACTCAAAGAAACCGATACACAGGCCAGACCAACAATCCTGAACGGTGCGCCCTACGTTGCAATGGTACGGGCAAGACAGGCAATGATTGAGTTGGTGGGCGACAGTCCCATTTACGCGCAACAGAAGATTCCAGAGTCAAAGGATCCGTTTACTGCCGTTCATCTTCTCACGTCATCGAGAGAGCCGCAGGCATTCGCAAAGTCATGGGATGGCGATTACCGCGTTTATCACTACAACTGTGAAGCGAAAATTATCGTCATCCGGTCATCAGATGACGCTCAGGCATTTCTGGAAAACTTTTTGAATGAGGTCGATTCGACTGAAGGTGATTTCTGGCAGTTCGAAAATAACTGCTGTATTGACCGCTCGGGCGATTTCGAGAATAGCTCCCCTCTAATTGATAACCTCGTTTACCAGCAGATGGCACAGGTAACGCTGTCTTTGACATTTGTGTACCAGCATTACAAACGAGAGAGTTGGATTGAAAGCGCGACGGTTACACCGTGCGATAAAGTCACTCTCGCTATCAGGGGCTATTAAATGGCGAATTTAAGTCGGCTTTTTAGTGTAAAAATTGGGCGTCAAACTACCGCCGCTCAATATGGCGTGTTTGGTGTCGGGTTAATCCTCGCGCCGGGCGCGGCATTTTTCGGGAAAAAATTCACAGATTACGAATCCGCTGTCGTCGCGGATTTTGCCGATCTCTACCGGGTATATACCAGCGCTGATGATGCCATTTCAGACGGCGTATCCGGCGATAATCTTCTGGCGGTTCAGGCGTATTTCTCTCAAAGTCCGTCACCGGATACGCTGGTTGTCGGCGATTTCTCAGCCGCTTACAGCAAAACTATGATTTCCCTGACGGGGGTTCCGGTTTCCGGCGCACCTACAACTACAAAGGCCACCATCGGCTATGTGAAAGGTACGGAATATCGCTACGCCAGTTATAACGGCACTACTTGGGCCGGGAGCACTGGCGCAGCGGCTGATATCGTTGCTGATGCAACGACTACAGGTCAGTTTCTGGTTGATGGTCGCATTGTCTATCTGGAAGGGGCCGAAGTTGTCCACGCTAAATCTACAGCGCTGGCTGCTGGCGTCAGTGCTGCGATTGCTGCCATCAAAAACCAGTACAACAAGTTCTTTATGTGCATGACGCCGTCGCGGAATCTGTCGATTCAAAAAGCTATTGCTGATTGGATCGAATCGCAGATTGATAAAATGGCGGTGTTTATCGACGACTACACGTCTTCCACCTGGGCGACTGACAACATTACGAAATACCTTTTCGATAAGAACATGGCAGGTTCGTTTGCCATTTCTACGAAACTAGAAAAGAACTTCCTCGATGCTGCTATCGCCGGGCGTTGTCTTGTCATGCAACCGGGCTCAGAAACGTGGGCGATCAAGACGCTTAACGCCGTTCAAAGTGATGCATTCACCGAAACTGATTACCAGAAAATTAAGGCACTCAACGGTAATACCTTTGAAGATTATGGTTCCGGTATCACGGTAACTTACCCCGGCACATGCGGCGACGGAGAAGCAATTGAAGTTGTTCGTTTCTGCTACTGGCAGGCCGACCGTATGCAAAAAGACCTTGCCACGCTGCATATCAACCGCAACAAAGTGGGTCATGACATGCCGGGCTATGAACTGGTCTGTAACCAGATGGAAAGCTCGCTGAAGGCGGGCCAGACTGCTGGCGGCATTATGGAGAACTTTACGGATGATAACGGAGATTATGTCCGTGGATTTACCGTAGTGCGTCCGACGATGTCAGAAATCAGCGCCGTGCAGCGTATTAAAGGCGATGTAACTATAAAATTCTCTTTCTACCTCCGCTACGCCATTAAGCACGTTGATGCTGTTGGTACTGCGATGACTTACGGGATTTAACTATGTATTTAGGCGTAATGTCCTCTAAAGACTGGCTGATTACCGTAGGCGTTGTGCCGGTAATCGGTCTGGCTAAAGATAGCAATATCACGCTGGAAATGACGGATGACCAGATTACCGTTTCTTCCGGCATCGGCGGCGACTGGTCTTTTATTGATAATCCGACTGAAGAAGGGTCTTTGACCTTCGTCACGCAGCGAAATTCCCCGGTTAACACGGCTCTTTTTCTGATGCAGAAAACGAAGTCCGTAGTACCCGTCACGCTTACAAATACGCGTAATCTGTCAGTACACCGCATGGGTTACGCGATGTTTGCCCGTCAGCCTACTGATGGCGCAAATAACGGCGCTGGTGCTCAGACACTGGAATGGAAACTCGTTACTGGCGAGGTAGATTCGGTCATTAATGGAGTGAATATTACCTGATGGACGACTCAATCAAACACGTTGAAATCAACGGGCGTAAATTCTGTGTAGTCCGAATGAGCGCTTTTGATGCCATTCACTTTAATTTGCGCGTGGCGGAGATTCTCGCCAAACACGGTATCAGCCAGGTAGAAAGCATTCTTTCTATGTCGTCGAAGATTTTCGGTGTGCTTAACCGGGAAGACCACGACGAACTGTTGTTTACCTTACTGGCAAAATCCCGCGCTCAACTGGTCGATAATGGCGAGTTTCTGGATAGCTGGGACGCAGTGAATACCAATTTCACCGCTACCAACATTGCCGATGTTTATCTGGTAGCGCTGGAGTGCCTGAAGCTCTCCATTCTTCCGGTTACAGCAGGGTTAAAAAAAAATATTGGTCTGGATACAGCGGGAACGATGCAGGGAGCCATGCGGCAACTGTTCAGCGCCTTGCTGAAAACCTTGACCGAACCGTCCGCACAGAACTCGTCATCTGGCGAGTGATAGAAAGCGGCCTGATTAGCTTCAGCGATGTAGTGTCAGGCCGCGCCTCCTTTGATTCCATTATGAGAGCCTCCGCCGTTATCCAGTTTGATAACGCGGTTCAGCACGCGCTTAGTAAGGTGAAAAAATGACAGACCAGTCAGCCGATCTCGTAACGAAAATTGACGTTATTCCTGACCTTGACGGGCTCAATAGCTTTGATGCCGCGATTGATAAGGCTATCGCAAAGGTTAACCAGCTTGACGCCGCTATAAAACGCGTCAACAACCTGAAGCCTGCAAGCCCATACGCGCCTAGCAGCGCATCAACAGCGCCGACAGCCGCCGCTACAGCAGCAATAGCCACAGTAGCCGCTACAGGCTCTAATTTGATTGTCCATACGCCGCTGGCTAATACGGTTAAAAGGGAATCACAAAAAATTGCACGTGCGGCAGTAGAAGGCATGGGGAGTGGTGTTGGTTTACCATTGATGGGAGGCTCAGGAGGGGGAAGGCTTTTCATTCCATACCACGGGGGTAGCTCTCCTTCAGGGAATGGTGGTGGATTGTTTGATCCTTCAACGATAAATCCGCTTTCTAGGTATGACTTTTCAGCAGGGAGTTTTTCAGGAAACCCACTCAACCCAAAAGGAAATGATGAATCTGCTGGTGGAGGGGGCGACGGGAAAGGCTTAGGTGCTGAAAATCTCTTGGCGGGAGCCGGTCTAACGGCAGGCATTATTGCTATTGGGAAATCACTGGCTGATGACCTAGATTCTATTCAGCAGCAACAAGCGCAAATTGCAAGACTTGCACAAACAACAGGTGATGCGAAAGATGCATTCTTTGCTTTAAATGAGGCAGCAAGCGCAGTAAGAAGCGATAGCGGAGCGTTTATCTCAACCTATACCAATATGGCGACCGCCACGCAGAAACTTGGGAAGTCTCAGGAGGAAACAATCCGAGCGACTCAGGGGCTGGTGGGCGCATTACAGTTAGGTGGTGGCAGTGCTGAAGCAGTAAACGCAGCGCTTTACCAGATGGGCCAGGCATTTTCTTCTGACCGGTTCGGCGGGGATGAATTTAGATCCTTCATGGAGGCCATTGGCACAATGGCCCCGGAAGTCGCGAAGGCTTTCGGCACAGATGTAAAAGGGCTGCGGGCAATGTCAGAGGCCGGGAAGCTGACAGCGGAAACGATGCTAAAGGCCTTTGAAAAAATGGCCGCAAATAATGCTGACCTTCTTAAAAAGCAAGGATGGACGTGGGGACAAACATTAACGGTGATGCGAAATGACTGGCAAAACTTTCTTGCCAAAGCAACGATAGGTGGAGATTGGCAAAAATTCACAGATTGGGCATCCAATACTTTGATTCCTGTTCTTAGAAGTGCGGAAAAAGAGGTTGCCGCGTTCTGGTCAACGCTCGCAGACGAAAGTAAATCGGCGATTCTGATAGGTATTCTTGGCGCTGTTGGGGCGGCTTTTACCGCGTTGGCTATTCCAGTTATTGCAGCTGTATGGCCTTTCCTTGCGATTGGTGCCGCTGTATGGGTAGTTTATGAAGCGTTTGTAGAATGGAAAGCATGGATGGCGGGTGAAAGCGGAACAATATTTGATGGTTTATTCGGTAGTTTTGATGAATTTGAAAAGCGATATCCATCGATTGTGAAAGGTCTAAAATTATTGTCTGAATGGATAGGGAAATCAGGTGGTATTGCGCCGGAAAGCTCGGTTCCGTCACAGGCGCAAATAGATGAATTTCTGAAGAATAAAAACGGCACTGACGGAAAACCAGAAAAAGGTTTAATCGAGAGATTTCTTGAGTACAACGGTAACTTTAACCCATTGCCGGGGGTTGAGAGATTTTTAGGGCTATTTGGTGGTGATGATGGTGCCGGGCAAGACGCATCATTGATGACACCACCATCAAAAGGAGGGGTGATTATTAACAATGATGTAAAAAATGAAAATAACATTAATGTCCCTGATGCTAAGGATGTGGGAACTGTCGTCGAAGGCCTGAGCAAAACTAGTACGACACAAAGTCTTAGTGGGGTAAACTGGGCTGAGGCGAACGGTGCTTAAGGGAAATTTGAAATGAAAAAAATGATGATTTTATGTGCGGTTATTTCTTTGCCTGCATTTTCAGCGGAAACAATGCCATTCAGTGATGCTGAAGTTTTGGCGTACCTAAAGCCATCTAGCGAAGATGTTTTTTCTAATGCTGTTACTGTCATGGTAAAAAATGATGCAGAGGCATCATTGCAAAAAAATATCACAAAACATGGTACTAAGCTTACACCATTTACTGTAAAGGAAGTTGCAAAAGAATTTGATAAAAATGAAATCACAGCCACTGAAAAGTATAAAGACAGACCAATCAGAATAAAAGGCGTTGTAAATAAAATTGGTTTGGATGCATTGGATAGAGGGGTAATAACGATTTCAGGTGGAGGGTCGTTTGCTGGTAATCTGGTAGCATCTGTTGATAAAACATCAGAGTGGGTGAGAGAGTCTTCAAAAGGGAATACAGTAGATTTGATGTGCAAAATTTCAGGCTATGTAATGCTAAACGTGGCTGCGATGTGTGAAAGCTCATTAATCTATACTCAAGCTCTTGTAAAAAAAGAGTACGGACTTCAAGATGTTTTTAGCCTTCCTAGAAATAAATTCTCCGCTATCTTTGCATATACAATTAAGGTGAATGAAAAAGAAATAGCGGAAAGTTGTTCAAAGCCAGACGATAATTGTTTTAAGAAAATAATGAATGTCATGGATGAGACTAAAAAACCAGACTCTCGATTTGTGTCATGGATGAGCAAACTACCTGAATAAATCCCCAGCGGTAACGCCATGTAACCCACACAGCTAAGATGTGAAAATCCCCTCTACGAAGGGGATTTTTTTTGGGGTTTTTATGGCTGAAGGTATGGACGCGGCGATTAGTGCGCCACGCGATAAACGGGCTGTTATGGTGTTTGAATCAGGGGTGACGGTGTCACTAAGGCTGAAAACACGCGAGGAAGTTTCGGCAAAACGAACCATTGCTCAGGGGAAGATTGAGACGGGTTATAAAATATCGGACGGTGAGGTTGACGATCCAAAGGTAGCCAGTTTTGAGGGAATCATCACTGGCACCGATTTGCCTTTTGCGCCGCTGCATATCATTTCGGCCATGAATCAGGCTCAGGCCATTCAGGCAGCATACGATACGAAGGAATTTGTATCGGTATATACATCCTTCATGGCAATGCCTCAGTGCCGCATCACATCGCTTTCAATTGAAGCTGTTCCGAAGAAAAACAGCTATACCGTCAAGCTCACTGCTCAGAAAGTTGACACGGTGACATTCCAGCGTTCACGCACAAAATCAGCACAAGCAAAAACTTCCAATCCGGCAGGGAAGGGGAAAACCTCCGCAGGTAAAAAGAGCGCCACCACGGTAGACGCGAACAAAGAGCCGCAAAAAGTCTATGCGCTCGAAAAAATGCGCCGTGTATTTGGAGGGGCATAAATGGAGCCTGTTTACTACGAGATTGGTGTTATCGCATCTATCCCAGACCAGGAATTCACATCATCTCTAAACGGCGTAGTTTTGAATATGCGCCTGTTCTTCGCAACAACCACAGAACTGTGGTGGCTTGAAATATCTAACGCAGACAGGACGGTTACACTGTCACAAATTTGCTTACGTCCGGGTGTCTGGCACGGCCTTAGCGGAAAATTGCCGGGCTATGCTGGCGCTGGAGCGATTGGTGTTGCCCGTCTTAGACCAAATGAAAAATTTGGAGACGTTAACGCCTTTGATGGAGGCTTTGGCCTTTTCTTTTACGACGAACTGGAGAGCGATTAAGTGGGGAGAATCTGGAAGCGATTTATTGAATCACTTTCGCCTAAAAAGCTGGGTGTTCTGCTGGCTTTGGTGGTGGGGTTCACGCTGGGTGCGATTAAGTTTTGGGACTGGTTTAAATACAGGGTGGGAATTATTACAGCGGCTCTTGCGGTGCTTTCTCTTAATGAATGGGCAGTAATTATCGGCATTTTATGCACTGTGGTGACATGCCTCGTTAACTGGTATTACGAGCGCAAAAAATACCTAATCGCTTTAAGTGGGGGTGCGCGTGGGGAATAAGAGCAAATTAAGTGCCGTTATGCTGGGTTTGATTGCTGCCGGGGCAAGCGCTCCGGTATTGATGGCGCAGTTTCAACACGAAAAAGAAGGAACCAGCCTGACGGCCTATCAGGACAAAAGTCGGGGTATATGGACTATTTGCGGCGGTGTGACTTACGTTGACGGCAAGCCGGTAATCAAAGGCATGAAATTAACGCGAGCGCAGTGCGATAAAATAGACAAAGCTGAACAAGCTAAAGCGCTGGCATGGGTGGATAAAAATATAACTGTGCCATTAACCACACCGCAAAAAGTTGGTATTGCTTCTTTTTGCCCGTGGAATATTGGCCCCGGCAAATGCTTTACATCGACGTTTTACCGGAAGCTAAACGCTGGCGACAGATTAGGAGCGTGCGCCGAAATTAAACGCTGGGTATGGGATGCCGGGCGTGATTGTCGCATCCGGGAGAATAATTGCTACGGTCAGGTTATCCGCAGAGACCAGGAATCAGAGTTAACTTGTTGGGGCATGGACAAATGAAAACAAAATATGCCGTGTTAATTGGCCTGTTTGTAGCGTCGTCATTAGGTGGTGCTGGTTATGTCATCCATGAATCAGCTTTTGAGGCCGGGAAAAAGGATAACGATAAAGAATGGAAACTGAAGTGGTCGGAGCGTGATAAGGCAGATAAAGCAGCGCAGTTGACACAGGAAAAAGCGCAGCGTGAAGAAGAACTCAGGCGTAAGAAGAAAACAGAGGAAATTGTAAATGATGCAGAGCGGGAAAAACAAAAGGCACTGGCTGAAGCTGTTGACGCTGATAATGCTGCTGACCAGTTGCGCGGGCAACTCGCCAAAATCAGGCGTGAACTCGCAAACAGTGAAACCGGCCGGATTTCCGCAAATGCCGCCAGAAGGCAGACAGCCGCCGAAACCGCAAGTTTGCTTGCCGACCTGTACGAAGAATCAGACCGTCGCGCGGGAGAAATCGCTAAATATGCTGATGCAGCAGCAAGTGCCGGGAGCGTCTGCGAACGCACATACGACGCGGTAACGCGATCTGTTGAGTGATCGAAACGGATCAATTAATGCCCGTAAATGATTGATAATTTGGATGGTTGAATGAAAAGGGCGGGGATGTGATGTTGGTCGCTTGTTTGTAGTTGCATTATAAGTGGACTACATATACGATTATGCTCATGGAAAGGAAGGCTTTTCCTGAGTTAACGTAGATTACAAGCGGATTACGTGTTGCAGCCCGTCATTTAACATAATATACATTATGCGCACTAATGATGTAATGGCTCAATAGTAATGTCCGCCTGTGGCT